>NZ_AYGX02000052.1:30707-43904 GCF_000498955.2 Lactiplantibacillus fabifermentans DSM 21115
CTAACCCTTATTTCACATACGGGAGCAAATCGTTCAAGTTGTCCACTTGGACCTCGGGATGACTGGTGACGTCAATTAAATGATCGATGTCGAATAAATACCCGGCGATACCGGCGTTGTGGCCAGCATCAATATCTAAGTTCCGGTCACCAACCATCACCGCCTGCGTCCGGTCAATGTGGTGTTTGTCTAACAAATAATTAAGGGCGGCCGGGTCGGGTTTGCGCGGAAATGGTTGTTCCGCGGTCACGGCATCGGTGAAATACTGGTCCAAGTCATTTTGGGCTAAATACTGTAAAGCACTTTTATCACGATGGGTCATCAAAAAGTTTTGCCCGCCTTGCGCGACGACCTTTGCCAAAACAGCGGCCGCGCCATCAAATGCCGCCGGGGCCGTTTGTAACATTGGTTCATATTTTTGATAGCCGGCGCGAAGTTCCTGCCAATCCCAGCCATATTGCGCCGCAATTTCACGTTCGGCCGCACCGACTGAGCGTTGCCGCATAATTCGATACGTGGCCGCCGCCGTGATCGTCCCACCCAGATTGTTGACGGCCCGTTGAAAGGCCGCCACCATGGCGGGATACGTATCGAGTAAGTTGCCATCTAAGTCCCACAAAAAGTCGCGCATTGTCATTACCTCCAAATTTAATTGTTGTCACCAAAAAGCTGAAAGCTCATTAAATAAGCTTCCAGCCTTGATTGATTTATTTATGATCAGTGTCATAGCAAATCGTGACCGGACCATCATTGACCAGGGCCACTTGCATGTCAGCACCAAATTCACCCGTCGCTACCACCACCCCGGTCGCAGCTAATTGGGTATTAAATGCATCATACAATTTGCTAGCCATTTGCGGATCACCCGCATCGGTAAAGCTTGGTCGGTTGCCATGCCGGGTATCGGCATACAGCGTAAACTGGGATATCGATAAGATCGCCCCACCGACTTGTTGAATATTTAAATTCATTTTACCGTCCGCGTCACTAAAGACCCGTAAATTCAAAATCTTGCGGGTGACATAATCAAGTTCAGCTTGACCGTCACCGTCTTGAAAACCAACTAATAGCATAAAGCCTTGGTCGATTTTGCCATGGACCGTGTCGTCAATCGTCACGCTGGCCTGACTAACCCGTTGTAATACCACTCGCATCGCGGACCCTCCTAAAACATCTTCCGTTCAACGACATATACATCTTGAACGTTTTTCAAGCTATCAATAATGCGTTGTAGATGGTCCAAGTTGCGGACACCAATCGAAACGCTAATAATCACCATCTTGTTATGGTCAACTTTCCCATTAACGTTCGTTAAGAACTTGGTGTTGTTGTTGATGACCTTCAAAACATCGTTCAACATACCATTACGATTATAACCTTGAACTTCTAAGTCCGCGTTATAATTCGTGCGGTCGCCTTCTGGATCTTCCCATTGCACGTCAATCAACCGTTCGCCTTGAGCTTCAGCGCTCTTGACGTTCGGGCAGTCAACACGGTGCACGGACACCCCGCGACCCTTGGTGATATACCCAACAATTTCATCACCAGGAACCGGTGAACAGCAATGACTCAAACGCACGAGCAAGTTGTCGACACCTTGGATGATAACCCCACCCGAGGAAGACACTTTCTTCCGTTTTTCGTCCTGCTTGTCTTGTTCATCATGTTGGTCTTTGGACTTCTTCTTAGTCTTCGTCGACGTTTCATGACTTTCTTCCAAGATGGCCCGTTCCCGTTCACGCTGGCGGTCAGCTTCACGTTGTTTACGCACATCACTGGTCAACCGGTTGGCAATCCCGACTGGTTGGACATCCCCAAATCCTAGGGCCGCGAACAAATCATCTTCACTCGAATAGTGCATCTTTTTAGCCACGGCTTCAACTTTTTCTTTGGTCATCACGACTTTGGGATTAAAGTCGAATTCACGTAGTTGATGTTCCAACATTTCACGACCACTAACAATGTTTTCTTCGCGGTCGGCGTTGCGGAAGAACTGCTTGATCTTATTGCGAGCGCGCCGCGTATAGACTAACTTTTGCCAGTCCCGACTAGGCCCGGTTGAGCTCGTGGACGTTAAAATATCGACAATATCGCCATTCTTGATTTGATAATCGAGTGGCACGATTTTGCCATTAACTTTGGCCCCGGTCGTATGATTCCCGACTTCCGTGTGAATCGAGTAGGCCATATCGAGTGGACCCGCACCCTTCGGCAATTCGGTAACATCACCTTTAGGCGTAAACGCATAGACCCGATCACTGAACAGGTCACCTTTGACACCTTCCATGAAGTCGGCGGCGTCTTTACTTTCATCTTGTAATTCGATGATTTCTTTGACTAAGTTTAACTTGTCACCCGATTTGGTTGCTTGCACTTCATCATGCACGCCTTCTTTATAGGCCCAGTGTGCCGCGACCCCATATTCAGCGACCCGGTGCATTTCAAAGGTCCGAATCTGAATTTCGAGCGGTTTGCCCTCGGGACCAACGACGGTCGTATGCAACGATTGGTACATATTAGCTTTGGGCATCGCAATATAATCTTTAAAACGCCCAGGCATCGGCTTCCATTGGGTATGAATGGCGCCTAAAACGGCATAACAATCCTTAATCGAATCGACCACGACCCGAATTGCCAACAAGTCATACATTTGACTGAATTGCTTATGCTTATCCCGCATCTTCTTATAGATTGAATAAATATGCTTTGGGCGACCGTAAATTTCGGCATCCGGTAATTTTAAATCTTTGAGCGCTTTATTAATATCTTGAATCGCAATCTCAATATACTTTTCACGATCTTCACGCCGGGAGTTCATTAAGTGAACGATCCGATAGTATTGTTGCGGATTCAAATAGCGCAATGAAATATCTTCTAGTTCCCATTTAATCGTACTAATCCCTAACCGGTCCGCGATGGGCGCATAGATTTCCAACGTTTCATTGGCAATTCGGCGTTGCTTATCCGGCCGTAAATGTTGCAACGTCCGCATATTGTGTAACCGGTCGGCTAATTTAACGATCATGACCCGAATATCTTTAGACATCGCTAAGAGTAACTTGCGGTGATTTTCGGCTAATTGTTCTTTATTGGATTTGTAACGAATCTTCCCGAGTTTGGTGACCCCGTCGACGATGACCGCCACATCTTTGCCAAAAAGTTCTTCGACATCACCGAGCGTCACCCCGGTATCTTCGACAACATCATGCAAAAAGCCCGATGCGACCGTTTCTGGGTCCATTTTCAATTCGGCTAAAATACCGGCGACTTGAATTGGGTGCATAATATACGGTTCGCCAGATTGGCGATATTGATCCCGGTGGACATAAGTTGCAAAATCACACGCCCGTTGCACTAACGCGACGTGTTCATCATTCATATACTTTTGGACTGTATCGATCACATCTTGGGCAGTCCAAGTTGGTTGTTTGGGCATTTTTATCACCACGATTTCTAAAGATTCGTTTTTTCATAAAAGGCACGTCAGTTATTCACCCAACGTGCCTTGCTAACCACTTTTATGCGACGCGCGGGGTGGTCAACCCGTATGCTAAATACGAGAGTCCTAAATCGACAAGCGCGAGATAGTAAACGTACGTCGGGAAAAATAAGTAGAGTCCGACAAAGCAAAATGCTGGCATCAGCCAGACAAACCAGCCGGTGTGGCCCGACCGTCGAATTAGCCACCCGATGATTGCGGCAACAATAAAGTCAATAATGAATAATAACCAGACAATTTGATGAAACCGGCTAACACTCATCAGCTTTAATAGCCGCGGTAAAACGACCCCAACGACAATTGCCACTAGCCAATATTGGCCCCCATAATTACGAAATTTCTCCGCCAAGCTAATTCCCTCACTTATTATGCTTAAATGCTTAATGACTATGATTATTTATTGTACACCACCGCCAACTAAATTACACTAGTTCGCACCAAAAAGAAACGGCGCTCAACAAGTACATTGGCGCGGTTTCGGCCCGCATAATCCGCGGTCCTAAGCCGGCTGGTACGACCTGTGACGCGGTCAATGTCGCGACCTCGTCACTAGTTAGGCCACCTTCCGGACCGAAGACCGCGAGCAAGCGTTGGTTAGCCGTCATTGATTTTAACGTCTGAACCAACTGACTACTCTCGCCCTGCTTAGCCGACTCTTCCCAAGCCACGACGCCCGCATCAAACGGGACATTGGTCACCAGGTCGGTTAAACTCGCTTGATAACTCACCGTCGGCACCACCGTACGATGTGACTGTTCTGCAGCGGATTGGGCAATTTTGGCGAGCCGTTCCAACTTGCGGGCCCGTTTATTAGGCGCCCACTTAGCCACCGCATATTGACAATCAAAAAAGACAAAGGCACTGGCCCCCAGTTCGGTTCCCCGTTGGACGATTTGTTCCGTTTTATCGCCTTTCGAGACGCCACAGGCAATCGTCACGGGTACCGGCAATTCGACTTGAGGCGTCGTCACTTTGACCACGGTGACTTGCGCAGTTTGAGCCGTGCCGCCTAGTAATTTTCCAAAGACAACTTGGTGGTCAGTCGTGACAAACTCTGCTTGATCCCCAACTTGGGCGCGCATCACCTTGATCCAGTGATGAACGGCGTCACCGGTCAATTCAAACTGACTACCCACTTCGGGGTTAATCGGGTTCTTTAAAAAATAACGTTGCATTTAAATCCTCCGTTAATCCTCGTCCGTTGGTAAATAAGCGGTGATGCTGTGCCAGTCACCCATTTGGGTATGTTGCTTGATTTGGAAGCCCGCGGCCGTAATAGCATCACAGACCACGCCAAACTTTTCATCAATAATCCCGGAAGTAATGAAGTAGCCGCCTTGTTTTAAGTTAGCTTTGGCTTGCGGGACTAATGGCACGATGATTTCAGCTAAAATGTTGGCCACGATAATATCCGCTTGCGTATCGATACCCTTTAACAAATCATTAGCCGCCACTTTGACAT
The DNA here is from genome assembly GCF_000498955.2 of Lactiplantibacillus fabifermentans DSM 21115. Lineage (GTDB taxonomy): Bacteria > Bacillota > Bacilli > Lactobacillales > Lactobacillaceae > Lactiplantibacillus > Lactiplantibacillus fabifermentans. The sequence goes on from NZ_AYGX02000052.1 coordinate 35,669, forward strand.
CGGCCGCGACCGGATTCAAGTCCAAGTTCGCTTGGGCTGCTTTGACCGCGACTTCATCCAAGTCATACGCTTCAACGGCACCGACACCCATCGCTTTAGCCGCGATGCTCAATACGCCCGAACCAGTCCCGACATCAATTAAGTGTTCACCGCCATTAATGACCGTCTCCAAGGCTTGTAAAGATAACTTCGTCGTGGGATGCGTCCCAGTCCCAAAGGCCATCCCGGGGTCTAAACGCATAATTAACTCGCCTGGTTGCGTGGCTTGATAGTCTTCCCAACTTGGGACAATCGTCAAATAACGGGTGACCCGTACTGGATGATAATACTTTTTCCAAGCCGTGGCCCATGCTTCGTCGGATAAATCGACCATGGTCACTTCATTAGGCGCCGGATTCAACCCATAATCCGCTAACTTAGCCACGCGTTGCTTAACCGTTGGCAAAATTTCGGGCACAAAAACCGTTTCCGGATAGTATGCGGAAATGAGCGCCCCACTAGTGACATGCGGAATAGTATCTAAGTCGATAATTTCGCCATAGCGATTCGGTTCCAAGTTTTGATAATCCAAGGCATCGTCAATCTTGACCCCACTGGCCCCCGCTTCCATTAAAATGTTGCTAACGGCCTCTACGGCTTCGTTTGACGTGCTAACAGTTACTTCCGTCCACTTCATTAATATGATTCCTCCATCTGTATACAAAAAAGCTAAGCAGCTTCACCAAGTCACTTAGCTTTTTGTTCGTCGATTTAATGACTACGATTCTTCTTACTTAACAGTATATAACAGTCGGTCCGCAGATTTCAATTAAGACTGCCGCCGACGTGGCGTGAAGCCGAGCATCGCCGTCAAACTGAACAATAATAACCCTAAGAGACTGGCCGTTGGAGCCGATTGTTCGGCGGTTTGTGGTAACGCCGCCGCGACATGTTGCGCCGTCCGTTGACTAGCATTTGCCGCTAAGCTTGGTAACTTCACTACGGCTTGTTGTACTTGAACAACCGTCGTTTCTGCGGCATTAGCGACTGTCGTTAATGGCGTATCCCCCATCAAACTAGCGAAGATTTCCTCAAAGGCTTGTTCAAACGCTTGTTCAAAATCAACGATGAATTCCGTATACAAGTCCACCAGTTGCGCAACCATATAATCAAAATCAGCCACGTTAGCAACCGACTTGGCAGTGGCCAAATTTTGTTTCAATAAAGATAACAACGTTTCAACTTGGGCCAATTGGGCTTGCACCGTCGCTAAATCATTGGCTTTCAATGCATAATATTCCTGAGCGCTGGCAAGTTGGGCCTTAATGACAGCGAGATTATTTTCAGTGGTCGTCACTAAGTCATTGGCTGCAGCTAACGCTTCTTCTGGATGCGTATAGTTATATAAGTGCTTGTCCAACGTGTTCAAGTCCGCTTGGGCAAGTTTTAAGGCGGCTTGTTGTGCGGTCAAAGTCGTCGTCAAGTTAACTAAATTGGCTTGCGCCGCCGTCAGCGTTGCTTGTGATTGGATTGCTTGCGTGCTAGCGGCAGCTAATTCAGCGATGGCTGTTTGCAAGTTAGTCGCAATGGCCTGCGTCGTAGCTAAGTTCGCTTGCGCGGCCGTCAACTGGGCTTGTTGTTGCGCTAAAGCTTGCTGACCATTTTCCAAACTAGTTTGGGCCACTGCAACTTGGGCCTGTCCCGCCTCAACCGTTTGTTGCGCAGCTTGTAACTCAGCTTGAGCCGCCGCCAGCGCTTGATTAGCTGCTTGTAACGTCTCATTTTGACTAGCTAGTTGTGCGGTCAACGTAATGATTTGTTGATTAGTCGTCGCATCGCCTGATAATTGCTTTCTTGCCGCATCTAATGCTGCTTGGGTATCCACAACCGTTTGAGACGCTGCGGCTTGCTTGGCAATCAACGTCGCTAATGCCGTTTTACCCCGGTCGATGGCAGCGTTAGCACTATTCAAAGTTTGTTGCGCCGTTGCAATCCTGGCTTGACCCACATTAATTTGGGACTGGGTACTCGCCACAACATTCGCGGCTTGGTCTACTTCATTTTGAGCCACCTCAACATTTTTGGTTGCTTGTGAGCTTGCTTGTGCCGGTGTTGCGCCACTAGTGACCCCGCTGACTTGGGTTTGGACACTCTGCACGTGTTGTTTAGCGGTATTGAGCGCTTGAGCAGCCGTATCGACCGCTGACTGCGCCGCTTGAACGACTTTAGTTTGGTCGTTAACCTTACTTTTGGTCGTGTTAACTTGCGCTTGGTCGGTTGCAACCACTTTTTGCTGCGTGGCCGCGGCGCTAGCAGTCGCCGCAATCTTCTCAGGGGTGGCGGCCGCACTATCGGCTTGAACGTCGCTTAAATTCGTTTGCGCCGCAGAAGCCGCTTGCGTCGCTGTGCTAGCTGCACTTTGCGCCGTTTGAACGTTTTGTTGTGCTTGTGTCGTTTGAGTAGCCTGGTCCGTCGCAACGGCCGCTAAGCTATCCTTGGCTGTTTGCGCCGCGGCCACATCAGTTTTAGCCGCACTTACATTAGCATGGGCCTCATCCGCCGCTGTTTTAGCCGCTTGGACCCCTTGCTTAACTTGTTGTGCCATTGGCGTTGCGGTGGTCGCCGCAGTAGTCGCATGGACCCCTTGATTATCCGTGGTCGCTGCTTGGGCTTGTGGTCCCCCGACCAACATTGCACCCGCCATCGCCAGCGTGGCACCCGTCACCACTTTACTAACTTTTTTCATGACAATACTCCCCTCGTACATCCTTTTATTAGTAAATTAATATATTTATATAATATCATTATTGAATGTAACCGAATTCATGTCAATTAAAAAAAGACACCCCGCAACAACTGTTCATGGGATGATTGATTATAACGCTTGCCAGCCATGGGTTTCCGGATCAATGTCACGTTGACGGCTTTGCGATACCCAGGGATTCCCGGTCACGTAATAGCGCAGCGGGGCGCTGCTCCAGTCCCCTTTATTGACGATACCGACCCGCCCACTGGTACTAATCTTAATCGGCACTCGCCGCGGCGTTAATTGTAAATGTAGCGGGCCCACATTTAACGGCTGACCGTTGAGCTGTTTGTCAAGCCCCAGCGCCTGCATCAATTTGCCGGGACCATTCGTCAAATTTTTGAGTGGCTGAGGGCGATTAGCTTGCATCAATGGTAAGCCGGTCGCCGGTTCAATACCTCGAATCAAAACACATTCCGGCACCCCCGCTGCTTGCGTCACGAAATTCAATAGAAACTGGGTCCGCATCTGGTAAATATAGATGGTTCCCGCGGACTGCCACAACGCCTGGTTACGCGCGGTTTGATGATTTTTGAAGGCGTGGGCACCGGCATCTTGCGCCCCCAAATAAGCTTCCGTTTCAGTAATCCAAGCCGTCATCATGCCAGCTGGCGTAACTAATCGTAACTGCCGGCCCAGTAAATCTTGGGCAATCGCTGGCGTTGGTTGCTGACTCAAATACGTTTCAATATCCACATGACCTGCCCCCTTTCAGATTCGTTCTCAATATCGGTTATAACTGCCGGTAGTCGCCTTTAAGGTCTTTCCATACATTAATGATATAACGAACTACTCATCATCAGTCATATCAAATGACCCTTTGAATGACCTCTTCGAATTAAACTTACCTCCAACTAGCATAATCGACACAACCAAATCACCGATAAACCAATTCATCGCAACGTTATTAGTTTAACTGCATTTCGCCGGACTTACGGCATCGACATCTTTGAAGGTTCTTTCTTAAAGTCGGTTATTAGTGGCTATTTTTTGATTAGACCAACTACCATCAAAAATATTCAATCACAATTTCATATACTTACGTTATTCGGAAACCGAGCTGAGATTAGCAGTTGGCTGACCGTAATGGAATCGTCCTGCAGGTGGCGTTAACGGGCGTTGTTTGCCCGTTTACACCACGGACGTCTTTTGAGACCCGGGGTGTGGGCTCAAAAGCGAGGTCCAAGACCGCTTCTCAGGCTTGAACCGGTCCCAGGACGATTCCATTACGGTCAGCCAACCGCGGCAATAACGCATTCACCAATATTTGGAAAGCCCCCGCCTTTAATGACCAAAGGCTAGTTGCGACCTAACAAAAAAGCGACTAATCAGCCGCTTTTTCCTTTTTATTTAAATGTTTATTTAAATACTTGACCATATCCGCTTCGTGCTTAAAAATTCGTGGATGCTTCTGCTTGTGCAACCGCACCGCAATTTCATTAATCTTGACGCGTCCCGTCCAAGTATGACTATACTTTACGACCACGCGATTATTGCGATGGTCCTTACCGAATTTCAACACGTAAACGCTGTCGGGAACCATTAGCGGTCGGATATATGTCTTATCGTAATCATAATGCATCGATCGCAAAAACTGCTTCGTGCGTTTTAACATGTCGCTATCTCTCCTTCACAACGTGAAATTGATTTTTTTATAAAAATACGTTCACTTCATTCATATCTGACAAATATTATAACAGATTTTAAACAGTTATTGTAACAATTCACCACGACTTGTGCAAGAAACCCGGTTTATTTAGGAAAATAGCGTAACAATCCCATGATTATGCGATTCGCCCCGCCATTATCGTCGGCTTGACTTTCAAAGTATGTCCTTCAACTGAAGTGACGGCGAATGGCAACTAAAGCAACTAAATGTTCAGTATTTACTAAAACGACCCGTTTTCCCCTGCGAGACTCGGTAAACTATGTTAAACTAACGGCAATCAGGTTTAATTATCTAGGGGGATTTTTGTTATGATTTTAGTTGAAAAAATTTATCGGCCAGGGCACGAACCCATCACGAGTGTCGATCAAATTGCCAAGTTTCAAACCAATGATGGCTACATTACGCCATATCACGTCTTGGCACGTGAAATCGGGGCTGATAAAGAAAATTGTTTTTATAAAAATAGTGAAGGTAAACGTAAAAAAGTCGTCGCCACTAAAGATGCTGCCGGTACTTGGCAACTAAAAACCATTGGCAGCACGGATGCCACCACGGACGGCTTATTGAGTCTACCGCGCATGTTAAATAACTGGGGCGACTAACCCGAGCAACTGACTGATGTAAATCGGTCAGTTTTTTTATTACCTTTTTAGCCGTTTGTTATGGTCATCAGATTAAACTTACTATAAAATAATTAATTGAACGCGGCCGCCTTTTGGGGGTGACAAAGGACTACCGCCGGTTCAAAAAATTACTTAAGGAGTGGGTTTATTTGTCTACTAAGTCAAAAGCCATGACTAAATGGCTCGTCATGTTCCTAATGCTAATCGGTAGCCTGACCGCCACCACTGCGTTCACACCGGCCACTACGGCACATGCGACGACCGTTTATGTCACGCGCACGGGGAAACATTATTTTTACAAACGCAATGACCGCGGTTTGAATCGCGCTAAGAAGGTTTACGCGGTCTCCTTAGCCACCGCCAAAAGCCGGGGCTTAACGTTATCTGCTACGGAAACGGCGCCTAAGACCAAGACCGTTAAAAAAGTCGCTAAGAAAAAAGTGACTAAAAAGAAAACGGTCAAAAAAGTGACCAAGAAAAAAGTCGTCAAAAAAACGACTAAGCCAAAGGTCACAACTAAAAAGACGACTAAGAAGAAAACAACGGTAAAATCAAGCGGCACTTATATTGCCGGCGCCAAGAAATATCATGTCAGCGTCGTCAACAAAAATAATCCTGCCTTCAGTAAAGCGACCCTCTCGACTAAAGGTGGCGCTTGGCAAAAGTACGGTCAACTCGACTTATATAACCGCGCCACGTCAGCGAATGCCTTATTGAACAAAAAGTTAATGCCCACGACCACGCGCGAAGCATTGTACGTCAACCCCACCGGCTGGCACAACAAGCGTATCAAGTCGGGCTGGTTATACAACCGCAGTCATTTGATTGGTTATCAATTGACGGGCCAAAACAACAACTTGAAAAATTTGATTACTGGCACTCGCCAACTTAACGATCCCGGCATGACTAAGTATGAAAACAAGGTGGCTGCTTACTTAAAAGCGAGCCCGAAACATTACGTCCGTTATCGAGTGACTCCCGTCTTCAAGAATCACGAACTCTTGGCACGCGGGGTTAAAATGCAAGCCCAATCAGTTGGTTCTAACAAAGTTCGTTTCAACGTCTACTTGCCAAATACGCAAAGTGGCATGAAGTTGAACTACGCCAACGGTTTGAGCAAAGTTGCCAAATAACTAACGTTTCACCCATCAAAAAAACCTGATGCTTAGCAAATCGCTGCGCATCAGGCTTTTTCTATTTCATCATTTCCATTAGTTCCGGACCCTTGTTAGCAAGAACATAGCCGGTATCGCTAGTATGCTTAAAGATCAAGCCTTCAAATTCACGTTTACCGTCAAAATTGGTGGCACTCACATCCGCCGTCGTCAAATCACCGATTTTATCGACCGGTACCGAGAAAATACTTTCATCGGAAACCATGTAGAACCGCCCATTATTGGGATTAAAACTAGATGATTGCACTACGGCGCCGGGTGAATGCGTTAAGCCTTGCATAATCAGCTTAAAGTGAACTTCACTCGTGCTCAGGGTCCCTTTATAAAACTTCAAGGAATCCACCGGCGCGGTCTTCCAAGGACTCCGCGTTTCCGTCCAGAAATACGCGTTGCCATCGTTATCAAAAGCTAACGTACTCCCCATGCAGACGGTCGATTTCAACGTAAAGTTGACCGACGCATCCGGCGTCAACGTCGTCGCATTTAAGCGTTGGACCGTTGCTTCCGCCTTTTCTTTATAAGCTTTTACGAACCACAATTCGTTCGTCTTCGGATTCAAGGCTAACGACTGGGCGTGGCCGGACTTAAACTTCGGACCGACTTTGATACAAGCTAGCACCTTTTTATCCAATGCTTTTTGCTTCTTCGTGCCCTTACCGTAGTAATCACGGTTGGTGGCCCGCCGAATCATGTCCATCGTCCCAGAATTAGAGGCGCCTAAAGCCGTCAACTTATTCCAGTCATAGCGAATGACCCAGCCCGTTTGGTTGGCGCCAGTGGTTTCCGTGCTATCAACATACATCACGTATAAATATTGATCATCCTTCGAGAAAGTCGCGCTTTGGGGATCACCTAAAACAGACTTGCGGGTAAACCCATTGGTCGCAGTATTCTTAAAGTCGATTGGTAAATACATGGCCGTTTTTAAGGAATAGTTGCTATAACTATCGTCGGTGTGCCGCAGTACGCCCAACGTATCAGGCGTCTTTTCAAACGAGTTATTATTGACATATAAGGCGGTTTTCGCATAGTCAATGGTGCCCATCTGATACTGACTGTCAACATCGACGGTCTTAAAATCACTCGCCGAGTAAGGATCAAGGACGTTGCCGCTAGTTGAATAGTAAGTTACGCCATCCACCGTGGCATTTTCAGTCGTATGACCGTCGACTTTGGCGACCGTCGTCGGTTTGGCCACGATTTTTTTTGCCGTTTTTAAATAATTATGCCAAACCCACCCGTGTGTTTGACCACTGGTGACATAATCATATTGATATTTGATACCCTTTTTATAAACATTACGGGTCTTAGTTCGCGTATAAACGGCCGTGGCGGATAAATTTTGACCACTCGCAAATTTCACATAAGTATTGCTAGCCGTGAACTGATAAAGCTTGCCGGCTTTAGCACGTTGATAGCGGCCACTGCTCTTTTTAGCCGTCGTCCCTTGAAAGTTTTTACCCGCTTTCAAATAAGAACTAGCCACCCAACCGGTCGCACCATTTTTCGCGTTTTTAACGTAATAATAGGTCGTTTTTTTACCTTTATGCGTCAACGTCATCGTCTTACTACGCATCCACGTCGTTGACATGTAGTTCTTCAAGGCATGGTTGGCCTTTAATTTCGTCTTCTTGGCTTTACCACTAAGCTTATACGTACTGCCCTTTTTCGCCTTGGCATAATATGGCTTGGTCGCCACCGTCTTAGCTTTTGAGCGCGAATACGTCGTCGCCGCATTTACCGATACAGCCGGTATTAACGCGGTACACCCCAGTAACATCGTTAATCCTAACCGTTGTTTCCACCCCATCAAAATAAATATCATTCCTCCTCGATAAAGTTAAAGCCCTTATCTGGCCCCGTTATTAGTCTACCATCAATGTATAATTTTTAATATGTGTAATTATAAATTTTATATCCCCTGAATCATTATGGTAGATTGCAAATTTAATCCGAATTTTTGGACAAATTGTTCAGCATAACC
>NZ_AYGX02000053.1:0-31469 GCF_000498955.2 Lactiplantibacillus fabifermentans DSM 21115
AAGCTGATCTTTTTTGTCCGAACAGCGTTCGGATTAATTTTACAATCTACCTAGTATGTTTAATTTTTATGGTAGCAAACCTCGCAAGTTTGTAACAACTTCAGCTTGGGTTAAATTAAAATCACGATTAGCTCGGAAACGCCGTTTAAAAATCATCGCATCTTCTTTCACTAATAACATAATAAAGTGCTGTAAATCATGTTGACAATCTTTTGGCACTGCTAACGGATCAAATCCATTCACTGGTAACAAACTAGTCAATCGGCAAACATCTTTAAAGTGCTTGCTCGTATCTGCTCGATGCTTAATTTTTTGACCTGCCGCCTGCCTAGCAATGATATCTAAATGGGCATTGGCTTTGAAAAAAATCAAGGCTGCCGCATTCAGAATGGGCATTTGATTTAAGTGCTGTACATTATTTTTCAACAATTCATAGTAACTATCATCCAAAATGATTGCTGATAAACTTGGACCATTGTCAAAATGCAAGGGCGTGGTTGCAGTTTCAAATTTCAACTGATAATTAATTGGCAGACGTGAAAACAATTCAATTTGACGTGGTACAATCGGTCTTGTATTAATTTCTAGCTTAGGTAATTGAAATCGATAATACACTTTCTGCTGAACTACTCCGACTCCATAATCGGCCAATTCATAATGATATTCATTTACAAAGGCCATAAAACAAGTCGCAAATGCCGCTGATGTATGCTCAAAAATAACAACGATATCATAATCTTGCGTATGTCGGAACTATTGTTGATCATTTGCCAATAAGATTGCGGCCGCATTGCCACCAATCACTACATAACTATTCTCGAAATCATGGAACCAATCAAAAAATTGTTGATAAATCACCCTATTCCTCCCAAATTTGATCAATCAGCTCCGCCAGCTCATCTTGAACCCGTTCATCCATTTCATTTTGTAAACTGATATATAAATGGAACGGATCCAACAAGTGTTCCGGGTACTGATGATTGATTTGCCGATAAAGTGATGCAAATATTGCCACCGGATACGCTGCAACTTGTAGACAATATTTTTGTCCTGGCACCAGTCGTTGCTTCGTTACATTGGCCATCGCCGACAAATCCGTTGCACTAGTCACATACGGATTATCACCAATTAAGGTCAGTTGAGACAAAGCCGTAAAACCACTTGTCAGAACATTTTCAGGTACTAACTGCTCGGGGAAAATTTGTAAATAATACGTTCGTCGACTCGTGAATGGCGTAATCATCTTCACTGACAAATTTGACCAAAACTGCTGACTAGCCAATTGGCAGTAATACTGCCGATTACGCGTTGTGCCGGCAACTTGAACCATTTCGTTAGCGACTAGCACATCCATGGCACGCTTAAAAGCCGAGCGATTATTCATGCCAACTGCCGGTCCCAAAATATTGACAAACTTTTGACTGCTCTCGATTAGTAATAACCCTTCGCGCCGACTGAACGCTGATAGCCAGTTAGTGGTCCCCGTCAATTCATTTTCAAAGGCTAACTGCGCTAATAAAATGACTAACGCTAAACGTTGGGCACCGTAAGTAAAGTCTGGCTGTAATCTGGGCGCGCTCGGCGTCGCAAATAGTCGAATCCCCAAGCAAGGTAAAAAGGTTTCGCCATTATACGTGATAAAGGACTGGTTATTCAACAGAAATTGCCGTTTTATACGACTTTCAAGTTGTGGCAATAGCAGTACCACTGGTAAGTTTGCTAGCGTCGCACTTGTCACCAATCTCCCATATAACCACTTAAAATGTGAACCCGCGTAGCTAATCAAAATAATCCGTTGCTGCATCACCTCGGCAATATATAACTCCGCATTTTTTTGCTCGTTCTGCGAAATTGCTATTTCAGATGCAGATAACTTTTTGATTAACTTTACCGCAACCGGTAAATCGTCAATTATCCGCGTCAACTTGGTCTCTTTAAGCATCTTGTTCACCACCATTTATTGTTGCATTGATAAACATATTGTAACATCTGATTGCAACAATATGTTTATTCCAGTAAAAAAGAGTTGCTGCACAGTGGCTAACAACTCTAATCCGTTTCAATCGCGCGTTGGTGCAACAACGTTATATAATACCCAGCGACTAATAACAGCGGTCCCGCGACTAACCAAATAGTCTGCGCGGCGAAGTGCGGTTGCAGTAATGCGGAAACCACTGCCCCACCGGCAAAGCTCAACACCAGCGTGCCATAAATAATCGCCGTGGTTAGCTCGCTGTGGTCATGGGTCAAACTATAATTCGTAAAAGCAATCGTGGCATTCTTCAAATTTCCGGTGGAGAACACATTATTATAACCGTGCCCCTCAATATGGCTAAACGCCGCGGTTTGCATCGCCATCACTAACGCCAGCGGTGGTGACACAATCATATTGGAAATATTTTTTGGTAACCAACCGACTAAGATGCAAATCACTAATTCCGCAATCAAGGTCGTTACGCGCCAATAATGCGTGTGGGCGCCCAGCGTCCGCTTTAAAACGCCTACGAGTGCAATCCCAATGATGAAAAATAAGATAGTCAGTCCTTTAGTCAAGACGCCTAAATAATCGCGTTGCGCAATGTTGACGCTCAAAAAGATAATATTCCCCGTTTGCCCAGCCGCTAAAACACCGCCCCGCTGGCCAAACGTGTAAGCATCAATGAACCCACCAATAAAAGTTAACCCTAACGCAATTTCACGTAACTGAAATAAATGTGAATGTCGATAACGTGGCATGGCAATTCCTTTCCGTTCGTCTTCTATCAATATTATTGTAACGCATGATTACGATTAAGCTCATTGACATGCACACGAAAAAACAACCAGCGCTGACTGATTGCTTGTCTTGAACTATCTTTATTATTACTGCCTGTTACCCTGGTGTAACGTCCCCGAATTTTGCAAGTTAGAATCAAAAAGATATCCACTCATAACCCGACCTCACGTTCATTGAAAATACTGATAGTTTTACCTAGCATCTTCGTACTTATTCCAAGCAAAGACGCGGCTTTAGTCGGTGGTAAAGTGCCATTCGTTTGTGAATTAATCAATGCCGCTGTGTACCTATTATCATTGAGACTCAAAGCTGTACTATATGGATTGCCGCCACTGCTTTTTTGCTAACTGCTTGCTCCATATCAAACAGAGAGTATTCCGCAATGTCATTCATTAACAAAAACCGTTTCATATCAACGTTTTACGTTGGTACGAAACGATTTAATTAATATTCATATGACCCCATCCGGAGTAGTATACGGTAGTTAGGTACTGACATAGTAGCGTTTCATTTCACGATGTGCACCAAATGTGCACCAAAATTCCTAGGCGGGTAATACATAAAAAAATCTTCCGCCCATCAAAGCAGAAGATTATCCTCATCACCTCTGGTATCATTAACTGACAATCTTGGAGGGATTTGAAAGCCATGATACTAATAACAGGACAAAGGACATAATAACGCTGGTCAGTTTATATTACAATACCGAAAGTGGTCTATGCAAGCATATTAATAAATCCTTGTGATAATTATCCCATTTGAAGTATAATCCTTATTTCTCCCTTCTTAATTCCTAGGGAGTAGAACACCTATTTTATTTAAACATTGGGTCAGTCTTGACTGGTCCTTTTTATTGTACATTTTTTCGTTAAAAAAATCCCCCACGCCGAAACGCAGGGGATTAGCAAATTCAATATTTAATTATACTACTTTTCGCCTGCTTGTGAGGCGGATTCTGACGTCGTTTCGGCATCTGATTGCGCATTGCTATCCAAATTAGCCGCTAGCGATGACGCTAAAGTGGCTGCTGAACTAGCCGTGGCCGTGTCACCAACTGCCGCCGCACTAGCTGCTTGACTATACGCCGCCACTACTGCCTGTGATGCTTGGGCTTCAGCTTGACTAGCCGCTGCTGAGTTAGCTGCTTCAATCTTAGCTTGAGCTTCCGCCAAGGCTTCCACGACCGTTTGTTCCGTAGAAGCTAACGCGTTCGACTTGGCCTTGATCGTGTTGCCGGTATCTTCCAAAATAGAATTATCCGTAATCACGCCCCAAAACGCTAATAGTGCTCCGACGCCGGTAATGATCAATAAAACCGTATTGGTATCAATACTAACGTTAAAAAACACCGTGGCGACAGCCAGTCCAATCACTAATACTGAACCAATGATTTGGGCCCAATAAGAAGCTTTAGTGTAGTTAGCCTTAAAAGTTGCCGCAATGGTCTGAAAGAATTTGGTTACTACTTTTTTGATTTTTGTCATTAATGTCTCTCCTAAATGAATTTTTCTGCAATGTAAATTAATAAGGTTATTAACCCACCGCCCACCAATACACTAATCAGCCAATTCTGAATCGTTGTTAGTCGATCAATTCGACGACTGTTTTCATTACTAGAAGCTAACGCTTGGTTGACCTTTTCATCAATGCTTCCCATATCGTCAAATTTCTGGTTTAGACGGCCTAAATTTTCTTTAATCTCCATTAATAAACGGGTTTCATCACTAATATCGCCCTGTGCCATTTACTTCACTACCTTAATATTGGCCTTGTTGGACGTGATATTAGTACCATGCCCCGCATGTACAAACCGCCGATACCCATTCCAAGTAGTATAACCACTAACATTAAGAACGGTTCCCTTGCTGATATGATTTTGAGCCTTGCCATTTTTATAAGTCCAAATCCCATTACTTTTAATCACTTTCACTTTTTTAATATCTGGATTGGAATAGTAAGCCGTCCGGACATCTTGTGCTCGGATTTGCCCAATAACCGTCTTCCCATTGTAGATGGTTAGCACTTGGTTAGACGTGCCGGTATAAATCGTTTTGATTGCCCGGACACGCAAATCAATGTTAGTTAGTGCTGTTGCAATCTTTGTTTTCGCGCCATAGAACTTAGTTCCGACCTTAACACGCACTACCTCACCTAGAACGTGGCCACCATTTGGATATTTAGATTTATCAATGGTGTCGCCAAACCAATTATTAGTCCCAATAAATTTGGAAGCATCAGTTGATTGCTTTAAGGCCGTATTATAAAGGCTATCGGAATACTGCCATAATTGGTAATCAGCACCACTAGGTGTGCTACTTTGATAAGCAGCCAACCAAAAGCCATCGTAACCAGATTTGGTCTTAATATTAGTAGTATAGAAACTGCGGTAGCTGTATAAATAAACCTTCTTACCAGTTAGCGACTGCATTTCTGTAGCCCAGGCCTTGGTGGCAGCGGCATAAGTGCCGCTTGTGACCGTATTTGTTTCGGCGTCATTCACATAGAATTGTGGTGCGTAAGCTTTGGCTCGGTTATAGAAATCCTTAGCTTCTTGCTTCGCGTCACTAGCGCTGACATACTGGCTAAATGAGTAAACACCGTATTTAACACCCGCAGTTTTTAGAACCTTAACGTTATGTACGAAAGTTTTATCGGCGTAATTAGAGCCATATTGCACTCGTAAAATGACCCCTTTAACCTCACCCTTCAACAATTTAGCTTGGCTGGCTGTAATAGTCCCCTGCCACTCGGACAGGTCAAGCACAGGCTGTGTTGCAGCACTTGCAGTAACCTTGGCGCCAACCAAAAAGAAAAGCGCGGCCACCATCAGCAGCCCGCCCTTAATTAACTTTCTAACGTTCAATTATTTATCCTTCTTCCCTTTCAACGTGTTTAGTTCATGTTGCAGATTGTCATTCTGAACTTGAAGCATTGCAATTTCTTGCTCGCTAATTGCGATCTTTTGTGCGAAATTCTGACGCATCTTATCAACTAATGCTTGTCCGTCAATTTGCATCATTCAGTCGCCCCTTCAGTAGTGGTTTCAGTCGTTGTATCGTCAGTCGTCGCTTCGGTAGTGGTTGTCGTAGTATCAGCACTCACCGCTTCAGTTGTAGTAGTCGTTGTGTCATCAGGCAACATTGCGCTGAGCGCAGTAATTAAGCTGTTCAGAACCAGCTCCTTAATAGCTTCAACGCCGCTAGCAATGGCTGTGTTGAAGTCGTCCATTGAAATCGTGCTTTCTGAACTAATTGCAAGGCTCTTAATAGTGAAAGAGATGGTCATAATGTTGTTGTTGTAGTCGGGTTTGTAATTCGTGATTAATAAACTATCCATTGATTTTTGCCTCCATAGCTAAAACGTTAGTGTTTAATTCGTCAATTTGCTTTGCCTGTTCCTGCGATAAAGCTAGTACAGCGTTCAAAAGAACACCGTTATCAATACCAACTATGTTGCCGTCTTCATCACGGGCATAGAACGCTTCAGGCAAAGTCCATTCTTTTGTTGCATTTACGTCATCAATAATCCCTGATAAGCGCAACGGGTCAGTGTAATCATCTGTATCATAATTGTACGTGGCCAGATCAACGCTCATAGCAAGGTTTGACCAGTAATTAACGTCAGCGGCCGTCACATTAGTCTTCTCAGAGAGCAATGATTTTGAAGATGAGCCTGAATAATAAATGTTCTTGTGGTAAGTGTCTACACGGTTCGAACTGTCATCAGTAAAATAAATGCCGCCACCGTCTTTAGACCGAACTTGATGGGCTATGCCTAAGCCCATATTGCTAACCCAGAGCTCGCGGTTAAATGTAATCGGGTTACTGGTGCTCGTGTCGATTCCAAAACTAGCCGTGGTACTACTATTATTGTCTTCTAAGATCCAGGTCCCCTGATTAGCATTCCCCTTAATGTTGCCATACGCTGTAAAAGTAATGCCTTTATTCGTGTCGGATAGTAAGCCGTTAAAAGTGATTGTCTGCGTGTTGCCATACAAGTTAATGCCATACACAGAGCTAAGATCGACACTCCCAGTAGCAGTAATACCACTTGAAAATGTGTTATCTGAAGCTGCTGTATAACCGTCAGTAAGTGTCAGTTGGCCATTGCTCAGTGAAGCTTCATTTGCATAATATGTGCCGTCACTTGAAGCAGTAAAGTATCTTACACTTGTTGTGAGTGACGCTTGATTAATTGCGGCTTGCAAACCCACACTACTGTCAAACATAGTAGATGTGTACACGCCACTAGCATTAATAGTGAGTGGGTAATAGCCGCTGGTGTTATAGCTGCTAGTGCTCTTAGTCCCGCTGTTGATCACACCGCTGTTAATCGTGCCACCATTGATGACTGTACCCGTGATTGCAGTACCGCTGATCGTGCCACCGGTAATTGTATTACCAGAAACTGTAGCCCCACTGATTGTGCCACCGGTGATTGTATTACCTTTAATCGTGCCGCTGGTCACTGTCCCTAGATCAGCAGACAAGGCTGATAAACTACCGACATTCAAGCGTGCTACATCTAGTGTCCCTGTGGTGATATTGGTAGCGTTGATATTTGTACCAGTGATGGTGCTGAAGTCAATCGTGCCCGCAGTCAATTTGCTTGCAGATACACTACCAATTTTTGCATTAGTGATGGCAGCGTCTGCTAACTCTGCTGTGCCAATGACAGCTTCATCAATAGTTGTCTTGGTTGTGATGTGAATTAATGAACCGTCTGAAACTCCTGTGCTAAGCGTGGTGTAATCTGCGCTTGCTTGACTTGCTGCCGCTGAAGCAACTGAAGCTGTACTTGAAGCACTGCTACCAACCACACCAGCACTGTTTGCGGCTGCTGAAGCGGTGCTTGCAGCCGTACTTGCCGTTGCTGCACTAGCTGCGGCTTCACTGATTGAGCTACTAAAACTGTCATTGATCAGCGTCTGAACATTTGAATAAGCGGTGTTATATGTACTTTGCAACGTAGTCAGGTTATCACGGTCAACCGTGCTTGCAGTCGTCAAATCTGCTAATAGGCTTGATTCATAAGTGTTCATTGCGTTGTAAGCTGTGGTTAATGCCGTTGTACTAATACTACTGCTTTTAGCTGTGGTGACAATTGCCGTATATTGAATTGTGGCCACGGTCAAAGAATACTCAAGCTGTTGCTTTTCAATCACTGACATTATGCTACTAGTATTTAAGCTAGTGACACCTGCGCTTGCTGTGTCTGCGGTTGCTTGCGCGGTCTCAGCAGTGGTACTAGCATCGGTGATTGAGACTGACACCGTTCCCAGCGTTGCCATTCTTTTCACTTCCTTTCATTTATTCTGTTTCATCTTCAGAATCATCGTCGGCACTGAAGGTAATCGTAGTGTCAGTACGCAGTGTCAACGGGTATTGTTGCAGGTATTCCACTTTGCTAGTCGCAGTGCTGCTAGTTTTGACGTTGAAGCCCGCATATAAATCAGTCCCATCATAATAGGTTGTTTCCGGCTCATACACATCATTGCTAGCGGCAATGTCTACTAATTCCCACTCATAGCTGAATACCAGCGAATTAGTAACGAGGTTAGCGCAGTACAACATGCGTTTGTCTGACATGTCAACGTTGCCTGAATTCCAAAACACATAGTCGCCATATACAGTGAACGATTGAAAGGTCTGGTCAGTGAGTGAAAAGCCAAAGTCAGTAATCAAGATAGAATATTTTAGATCCGTGCTACCATTCATTAGCTCATCTGCGTCAATCACCGATAGCTTGCCAAGATATGTGAGGCGAATGCCCACCATGTTATTTGTCGCGTCATAATTGCACGTGATATGTCGGCTACTCTTGTAGTACGTAGTCAGCTTATCGACAGCTACAATCGCGTTCACCTGATATTCCACACGGCTGATATAGTAATTCGAATCATCATATACTTGCGTCCAGATGTACGGTAGATCATTAACAATTTGAACGCCGAAGTTGGCCCCATGCCGACTACCGTCAATAACCATTGATGATTGATAAGTGCCACTGCTATCCAATAGCAAAAATTCAACTGCATAATCATGAGTAACTGACAAAGATACCGTTGTACTAGGACTGTCCTTATATGCCCTTGACGCAATGTAGTAGCCTTCATACGTTCCTGAAGTAATAGGTTGTACATACTGAAACGCCTTGACACTCCCAGTGTATGAATCATCTGAACCGTCACTCAAGCTGTATTTGAACGAATTTGAGCCGTTATCTTCATTCATTCCTAGCACGTTGGTATCACTGATGTAGTCAGTATCAATGCTAAGTGTTAAAGACCCACTGCTGAGCTCATCTTTGGCCAGCTCAAGTAAGTAGCCGTCATTGCGGTGAGTTGTATAGAAGTCGGTATCAGCGCTACCAGAACTGTTATACACATTCCATACAAAGGCAGGCGCTTCACAGTAGCTGGTAACATCAGTGCCATAAATCTCTACGTGACCAATAAACCGCTTAGTCGATTCTGAAGAAGACCAGTCAGCGCCATCAGGCTGTAGGATTGTGGCCACTAAAGCCGTGTTGTCACTCAATGCGGCCTTGACCAAATCAGAAATGCTCGTGTTCAACTTGCTTTCTAACGAATTGATCAGGCTAGGCGTAACCAAGGCCAGCGTTGTAAATTCGCCTAAGGTCACTTGGTTGCTGGTTGGGGTCGCCTCGGACTCAACTTGCTGAATTACCCGTGAAGCAAGAGCTAATTGCGGGTCATCTTCCAGGTCAACCACCCGCACGCTATCACCGATTGCGGCCACAAAGTCAGGTGAAATAGTCACCGTATAATTCGAACGGGGGTGATTATAGTAAGCCAGCACTTTCTTGCCCCACGTTAATAGCCCTGCGGCCGTGCTGATATTAGTGTTAGAAGACACACCTTCAAGATAGTTGGTATTACCAGCGTTATAGTCATCATTTGCGGCGGTGTCATAAATCCATTCACTACCACTGTTTGCGTCTGCAATTGTCGTGGTGCCGTCCGAGCCGCCAAGTGGCTTCAGCGCAGTAATCAAACTGGTGTCAATCGTTTCACGCTGAATATTCTCAGCGTTGAACCGATATTCTACCCGTTTACCCGTGCTCTGATCACCTAACTCACTAACGATATCGACATATTTATTGATCACTTTACCCTGACTCACTTCAACGTAGGAACGAATCTCTAAGTCAAAGTCTTGTAAGGCGGTTTGTAACAGTGAGTTGGCTGTCGACGTGCCGTCAATTGTATAACTAGTGCGCCCACTGTCATCTTCACTCTCACCAGTAAACTCATCAGCGTTGATAGTGAAGTCTGAGTCTCCCAGCAGATATTCCATCACGTCCTGAGAAGTCGGGTTCACCATGGTCTTTGAATCGGGCACCAGGTGCTTTAAATTCCAGAGTAGCAAGTCATAAGCTGTAATACTCTTCAAACCAGTTGACCGGTCAACCTCTACTTCAGACACCCGGTAGCAGTGAAGATAACCGTCTGCATTTTGATGAACTAAGTGCACCCCGGTTTCCATAATTGGATACAGCGAAGACGGACGTGGCACGTCCATCGTTACATAGCTATTCCATTCTTTAGAGTTACCGTTCAGAATCTCACTAACAGACGTGTCATCATCACTGGTGGAGTCTTCAGACGCGATTTCCGTGTGAATTTCGTCGTTCACGAACCAATCGCTTTGACTATGGCCACCCACCGGCGTTGCGGTTGAGATGATCTTGTCTAACGCATTATTAAAAATATAATACATCTCAAGCCTCCCTTACTTGTAAGTTGGTCTATAAGTCAGCGCCCAGTTTGCCGTAGCGATCGTTGGTGAGATCGCGATCTCAGTTTCTTCACCGCCTTGCAGACTGGGCCAAGAACTACCAATAGATAGCTTGTCCATATATTCAGCGTCATCCTTATAGATTTTGTGCTCTTGAAAATCAAATTTAAGCGTGTTGTCACTGTCAGCGATAGGGGTCACGTCTTCCGTGTCAACGGCTTGATAAACCTTCAGATCATATCCCGACATGACGTCATTTTTGTAGTAAACGGTGTTGCCTTTAGACGTGCTGTCATAGGTATCTAAGCCTTTGATATTCATCTTGGCCGTGTGCATCGCAATTTTGGCCAAAGAAAAAGCGTAGCTAGATGAAAGTGTCTTGCTACCGCTTGTTGAAAAACCATTCTTTTTAGTCTTATGTGTTGTGCTGTCAAGCTGTTCAATCTTGTAAGTGTACTTGTTACCCACTTTTCTGATTCTGAACAAGCCATAAAAATCACTGAATGACGATGTGCTAGTGCTGGCTGGTGTCGTTACAGTCTGTGCTTGCGCCACACTCTTACTGCTAGTGGTAGTGTAATACCAATTTGCAGCAGACAATGCCTTCAGCTTTTTGAGTTGTTTCTTTTGAGCCGTGGTCAGCTTCTTCTTATTCTCAAGCTTTTTCAACGTAGCCTTGTATGACTTGATTTTAGAAGCGCTGTAGCGTACTTTGCTCTTCACAGTTTTCTTTGTGGTTGAGCTATCATAGTATTTGATAGTCTTGGTGCTGGTCTTCCCCTTGGCCGTTTTGCCATACCCTTCATACAAATTTGTATGAGCTGAGTGCGTGCCAATTTGAAGCTGTGCCATCACTTTGCCACTATCACTACTATCTTTCAGCATAATTTTGCCACGGCGTGCGCCGTCTTCATCAAGCAAATAGAACTCAATTTTCCCTTTGGCATAGGACTGTTTAACGTGCATTGACATGCGTAAATCAACTTGCCAATCAGTAGGCGCAGTTGAAAGAGTTCGCATGACAACCGGCCCGTAGAAAGCCGTATAAGAGTGGTTCTTAGCTGTCCCAAAGTTAGCAACCTTCTTGTTCGTATATGAACCGCTAGAATTGTAGACTTTAGCCGTATGTGTTGCGACACGAAAGCCGCTAGTTGATAAAGTCGCCATTTTCCCATCAACAGAGCTATTTTCCAGCTCGAACGATGTGCTAGTTAAGGTGCTCCAACGATTTCTCGTATCCATCGGGTCGTGCAAAATCAACGTATCACCGGTGGCCGCTTCAGTGCCGTCTTCAGTGTCAACGTCTTCACCCACATAGCTGTATGACTGCTTACTGTTATAAGCATCATCATAGACAATGCCTGCACGGTTAATGCTTTCAGTTGGCACTACAGTGAATACGGGTTCCGTCGTTGCGTTCCCTTTGGGTGTTACTTTAACTGTTGTGCTATCAGTCAAGATAAACTGGGTATTGTAAGCAGTGTCGGCGTCATCAAATAATGTCGTGATCGTAGCGTCTGAGTTCGTGGCATAAAATTTGAAGCTGTCAATGGTGATAGTGTCGGTGTTACCTTGCGATAGATATAAGTACAGGCTTTCAGTGGCACTATTTAAAGTTGGCCAAGAAAAATCTGTATCAACCGTGCCTTCATAATTACCATACTCATCAGTGTCATCAGCGTCAGGCGTGACCGTTGCAATGGTATTAGTGGTGACAAGCGCCCCACTACTATCATACTCCGCTAATTGAACATCGAACGTGTTAGCCACACTATCTGCGGCGCTATTCCATGAGCAATTAAAGTGGGTGGCCGTAGGCTGCGCCTGAATCATCAACTGCAGGCCGCTCAGAGTGACCCGTTCAGCAAACAAGTTAATGTACAAAGAGCAATCAGAAACGCTGGCAATTGACAGCGTGCTTGAGAGTGTTGCTGTCCCTGTCGCTGTCCCTGAATATGTGCTGGTACCGTCAGGACTATCAATTGTAATTGTCGCCGTCACGTCCTGGGTTGAGCCGTCTGAATATGTCACTGTAAACGTGGCATACACTTCACTGGTTGAACCTACTGAGGTTGTTGCCGTTGCGCCCCCTGTAGCGTCACCAGATGTGACTGCTGTTGTTGATGGTGCGTCAATGATGTAGTCAAATTGAAGCTGTACGTCACCACCCTGGGCGTCTGTGATGAAGTCATCTGCAACGCTGGCACTTTCCACTGCTGTGCCTTCAGCATAGTCATCACTGCCGTAGTCCCGCTGCGTGTCCGTGTCATCGCCGACTTCATTCATGGTATCTTCAAGATAATTACTTGAGGCCACCGTCTTGATGTCCAAGGCGTCAGCATTGAGCTGTAGCAGCTCACCTGAAGTATAGTAACGCGGATAAACCCAGTGCTGGGCACCAAAGCCGTGAGGATCACTACATTTAAACGTAATTGTGAAGGTGGCCATATAATAGCTGGCTTCATCAGTCCAGGCAGGCGTGGATACATCTGTCACGTGGCCAAAATAAACAATCAGGCCATCGTTGTTATCGCCTGACCAAGTAATAGCCTGTTCTTCTTCACCTGCTTTATCGCTCCAAAGCCCTTCACTAATATCACGCATGATCTGATAGACGTCATCAGACTTGTCCGCAATAATAGTGCACTCAGCCGTGAGCTGAAGCCCGCCGTAGGAGTTAGGCATATAGCCCAGCCCTACGCGGCCAGGAATTGTCTGTGTATTTTCAGTGATGTCCGGCACAAAGTTACGGGTAAACTTATTTACCAAGAACCCCATATCGTAATTGGTTAAAGTCCCAATACTCAAGATGTTATTAGACTGGAAATCACTGCTTGTTAGTTCCAAAGATCACCCCTCCTAATCGGTTGCAAAGTTTTTAATTCTAGTCTGTTTCTTAGATACACTCTTGTTAATCTTGTAAATGTCGTTCTTAGTCAGCGCTGTATCATATTGCGCAGTGTACAGATTATCAAGGCCATCTACCACTTTTTGAAGTAAAGTAAGCGCTGTTGTGCCACTGCTTGCAGTAGCCGTCGTGCTAGTTGCCGCGCTCAACTTATTCTTATCTCGTGCAGCGAACATCGTGGCCACTTGCCCAAGTAGCTCATACCCACGGCTCCCCTTCTGTGAACTCATCGGAATGATTGCTTCTAGCTGGTTGCCTTCAGAGATATGGGCAAGCTTTTCAACGTTGCTAAAGCCCCCGTTAGCATAGCGTTTGTGACCTGTTGGGCCCCAGCCACCAGACACACTAATGTCAGATAGCCAGCTCGAATCATTAAACAGCGCCGCAATTTGAGACGCACCATGTTTGATGTTGCTAGGATACTTGTGGCCGGACTTAGTCGGTAACCAAGATTTGAACGTCGGTTCAATGTACTGCAACAAGCCAATGGACGGGTGCCCGGCTTTGGCATTCGAATCCCAATCATTTTCAACGGTAGGACTACCGTTTGATTCTTGTTTAATGCGGCTCAGCACGGCTGACATACCACTAGAAGTTAGGTCAACATTCATGTTTGCAGCAACCTTTTTGATAACCGGCTTCCAACGGGTAACCCCTGAGCCGGTAGGATTGTTCGCGTCACCGCCAGTAACTGCTGAAGCTAGTTTTTTGAAGACTTTCTCAGCGTTCTTGGTGATTGACTTGCCAACGCCGTTGTACCCTTTTTCCCAAGTCTTAGCGCTTACCCAGCCCTTGTTGGGGACCTTAATGCTGGTAATTCCCTTCAGCAACGACTCAACTGTTTTGATTGGGTGTTTCAATGCTGCCTTAACTGTTTTGCTTAATGATTTGTACAATTTAGTTGCATTTTTAGTGATAGACTTGAAAAAGTTACTAAGCGTACTAGTTCCGCTCGCAAAGCCGGGCAATACTTTATCTTTCCCATAGCCACCACTAAGGACTTTAGCGGTATCTTTTGCGTTCAAAATACTTTCATGACCATCTACTTTAGAAACTTCGGCGCCATTTGCTCCTAAGATTCGGAAAACGCCCTTATTTGCATTATAGGCCAGTTCTGGTCCCTGTTCCCCAACTAGCGCCATCCCTGATCTTCCGACAGTACCATTACCAGTCCCGCGTGCATACGACATACCACTAATTTTGTAAACATTAGGGTTAAAAGCACCACTAGATTCATTGACTCCCGTCAACCATTTAATTTTACCTAACCACTTTAATAAGCCACTAAAAATATTGGCCGAACCACTGGCACCTTTTCCTGCGGCCTCAATAGTATTATTCCCCTGCTTTACCACATGTGTAGTAATACCTTTAGCTTGCTTTTTGGCTGTGTTCACAGTGGCTTTTTCTTGCGCCGCAATTTGTGCCTCCGTTTCAGTCTTCGTTTGTTTGGCAGCGGAAACCGAATTTTTGTACTGAGTATCGGCTTCGTCAGTTAGTTTCTTACGCATCTTCACAGCATAGGCACTATTGCCGGTATAAGTATCATTGGCATATTTAATCAAGCTGTTCTTTTTCTTTTCAGCCTTAGCTTTTTCAGCCGTATAATCGTCATCGGCATTTTTTATACTCTTTTTAGCGGTCTGATAAGAATCTTCAATCAACTTGTCTGCAGTGGCCTGGCTAATCTTACCTTTAGCACTTTTTAATTTGGTCATAATAGCCTTTTGCGCTTTACTACTACTAGTGAGCGTTTTAGAAATTGAAATTCCAAGCTTCTCTTCCTGATTAACATAGCTTTTAGCATAGGCCGCATAAATGCCTTTCCGGGTCTTACTGTAAGACTCACTTTTGGCATTGATAGCCTTACCTTCATCTGAATTTAGTTTTCGGCGTTTAGCACTATAAGCCTTTTGAATCTTATTAATGCCTTTTTGTCCACTATATTCAATCCCGTCAAGTGTGACCGTTTGACCTCGCTTAATTTTAGCAATATTACTCTTTTCTTCAGTAGCCATTGAGGCCCGTTTAGCGCTATAGTGACTCTCAACCTTGTTAATTGCCTTACCACGTTCTTTAGTATTCTCTTCAAGATCTCTCGTTTCAGATTTGGTAATCTTTTTGATTTTTTGAGCGGCTGATTTAGCAGACTTGGTAGTGCTTGTGTAATGTGACTTGATCAGCTTTTCGGTTTTTTTCAAGTCTGACTTATTGATTAGGCCAGCCTTGTAGAGCTTTTGGGCTTCTTTTGCAGCACTGCTAGCATGGTTTTTAGCTTTATTTTTAATCTCCTTATAAAGGCTATTAACTGCTTTAATGATTGCGGTGGAAGACTTCTTTAAGCTACTTTTATTTAAACTAACACCCAATTTCAGTCGACTAACATTTAGCTTTTTAAATTCGCTGTTAGCTTTTTTAACGGCAGACTTAGTAGCCGTGGGTAAACTATTGAAAGTCTTTTTTAAAGCAGCCATTTGTTTTTTTGCTTCACCTGCGACGGTTAGTTTAACCGTAGTGGTGCCATCTGCATTAACAACCGTTTTGTGGTCTTTGTAATAGGTTTGCGCACGTTTTAACGATTTCCCCAACCCGGCAACGATTTTATTTGCTGTTTTAGTACTCCCGAGTTGTTCCCCGATTGTTGCCCCAATTACAGTTCCCCATGGGCCACCAAACGAACCAAGCACGCCGCCGATAACTGTGCCTAGGGTCTTAGAGGCAACTTTAACTTTGTTGGTCGTCGTGGGCTTATTAACTGCTTGGGCAATCGACTTACCGAGATCCCATGCTGAGAGTGCAGCGCCAGCTACAGTTACAATTTTACTGACTACCTTAATCGCCAACGGTGCTAATTTGGTCCAACCACCCTTTAACTTAGTTAGGGCTCGTCCCCAAAGGGTGGTTTTAGTCGTTGCGGTTTCTGTGGCCGTTGCTACTTCACCGACTTCGTTCGCTTCCTGTTCTAACTTTTCAGTACTACCAGTCACTGAACCAAGGGTGCTTTCATTGCTCAATTCCTTGTTGGTTTCAAGCACTTCATTTTGGCTTTTTAAAGCATCAGTTTCAGCCATAATAGTGTCAGTAATAGCGGTCTTCTTAGCAGTTGTTGCGACCAGACCTAAATTAGTACGAATATCTTTCAAAAAGTGAATAAACTTATTGATTTTGGTGAGTCCCCATATACCAGCCAAAGTCGTTCCAAAGACTTTTAACGTCTTTGTATGATTGCCAAAAAATTCAACCACCTTTAGCGTGCCTTCAAGTAAATCAGCAATTAATCCGGCGGTCTTCTTAAGCCCACTTTGAACACTCTTGTTGTTAAATGCCACCGTCATCTTATTAGCCGCTTCGGTCATCACTGGCAGTAGCTTGGCCCCCATCATCGTTTCCAACGATGACGCGGCTTGTTTAAACCGTTTGACGTTCATTTGGGCGGTAGTGCTATTTTTATTGGCTAACTTTTGAACATATTTACCTTCTTTACCTGCTTTCGAGACTTGCTTGGTTAACTTGCCCAGAGCGGTACTATTCTTAGCTAAGATTTGTGCGGCTGCCATTCCAGTTGAACCAAATATGGACTTAAACACATTAGATTTTTCAGAACCACCGAGATTCTTTACATGCTTCCGTAAGATTCCCATAATGCTCGTCATCGACTTAAAATTGCCATTTGATTTCTTAAAGACACTGGTTGATGTGATTCCAATTTTCTTCAATGCTCCGGTCGCAGTATCTGTTGGCTTTGCCAGGCTAGTAATTACTTTACGTAAGCCCGTACCCGCTTTATCGGCTTCCCATTATGTTATCGTAGCGGTTCTTTATCCACTACTTCTATATGTTTCCATATAGTTCAGACTATATTTTAACCTTCGTCATAATCCGTTAAGGTTCTCCGCCTTCGTGGATATTTCGCCATACAAAAAGCACATGTTTTTTCATGTGCTTTGCTTAGGTTACTCTATCTAGTCGTTACGCCTTCCTAAAATTTCTTTTTAGGCTTGGTTCGGGATCAACATGTAATATATTTTTTCAAATATACATCATTTAGTCTTCCCCGAGTTAACGGAGTTCTTTTTCAAAAACATTTCTGTTTAAGCGGCCAGTTTCCAAAGCCCATGATTACTTAATTCACCTAAAGCTGCGCTAGTTTCTTCAACACTAAAGCCAGCATTATTAGCCGTTTCGGAGACATACTCCATCCCTTTGCCCAGACTTTGGAAGTCAGTCGCGGTCGTATCAGCCGTATAGGCTAGGTCATTAACGACGCGCTTGGTATTTTTGACCATTTTAGCCGTGTTATTGGTTTTCATGCCAAAAGCTTCGATCACCTGGCTGGATACTTTGGTAACATCATTGAAGTCGTCTCCCGAAGCAACGGACCCTTGCAACTCGGTTTTCATGACCGCCAATGATTCATTAGCCGTATGCCCACGTTTTATCAAGTCCTGATAGTTTTCAGCGATCGTCTTCTGGCTAACGCCGTACTTAATGGAATACTTCCGACCATCCTTCTGCATCTCAGTAACAGCTTTAATGGCCGTCTTGGCCGACTCGCCACTCGTGGTTAACAAGTTTTGGTTTTGTTTGTAAATGTTCTGTAAACTGGACGCCTTCTTGGCACCACTTATGGTCGCCGCCCCCAAAGTCGTAATAGCGGCCGTCGCTGTTATTGCAGCGCCTTTATACTTAGCTAGCGAAGCCTTGACTTTTGTAGCGGTTTTAGACGCCATATCGCGGGCACTAGCCATCCTCGTTGACATCTTACCGTACTTCACGTTTAACTTATTAATCGCCGTATTTTCTCGGTTATAATCCGTCGTGAGCTTGTTAATCTGTGTCCGCTGTGTTTGGACTTCTGCGGAATTTTGGCCATATTTAGCGCTTAGGGTCGTTAACAAGCCCTGCTCTTTAGTAATTTGTTCGCCTAGTAAGCTGTGCTGTTTACGTAACCCGGACAGTTTTGCCTTCTGGGCAGAATAAACATTCCCTTGCGAATTAAGTTGGCTGACATAACTCGCATTCTCTTTGGCAGTGCGTTTTAAAGCTGAGCGAATATCGTCAATACCACTCTGATAATAGTCGGCTTGTTTAGTGCTCTTTTCTTGTTGTGCAGTTAGTGACGCAATCTCCCGTCGAGTCCGGCTAATTTGGTCGCCAGTCGTATTCAAATATTTGCGCGTATTCTCATAAGCCTTATTGGCTTTGGCAACCGTTTCCGTTTGTGCTTGATAATCCGCTTTCAGCTTGCTAACTTGCTGATTTAATGTTCGATACTCGTCAGAATCCTCACCTAGGACCGTTTTAGCACGTTTGAGTTTGCTTTCAGTGTTTTCTAAGGCATTCCCCAACTCTTTTTGCCGAGTAACGCTACTTTTCAGCACCGTCTCATGTCGATTTAAGCTGCTAGTTAGTTCAGCATACTGGGCCTTAGCGGATTTAAGAATTTCATTTTCAGTCTTAATTTGTTGACCGAGCAGTTTGACTTTTTCTTTAAACGCAGTGGCTTTCTCGCCAGCCGTATTAAACTCTGTAAATGTTGCGTTAGTTGTTTTCTTTAATGAGCGCAAACTAGCGCGCATTTCTTTGATGGCTTCCCTAAACCCACTGTCTGCAATATCAAAGCGATATCGATACCCTGCAATTTCTGTCATCTTAGCTCCTTTCTAAGCCTTAATAGATCCTCCAATGGTCAATCCAGCTGCCTTTAAAGCGGCCATTGGGTCTTGTGCCCGTTCATCACGCGGTTTAGCAAGCATGACCTGGTTAATGCGCATGAAATCCTCTTCTTCATACACACTGACCGGAATTCCCATTTGTACCATCGCTTGTTGGCAGTTATAATCCATATCTTCTAGGAAATTATTGATTTCGCGCAGACGTTTGCGCGCTGTTATTTTTTTGCCCCGGCTTCCGTTGGCGACAATGGTTTAGCTTCAAAGATGGCATTTGACAGTTCGCCAAAGAATTCTTGAGTTGTTGAAAAATCGCAGTCCCAAATTTGGTCCACTTGTTTATCGGTCAGTTTGAAAACATTGTCGATAAAATCAACGATTGCCTCAATCATGCCAATTTGGTCATCCAATGCTAAAGCGTCATCGTCCGTTGCATCACTAGCCGTCGCCATCTTTGCAACTTGTAAGGCGTTACGAGCCACGCGATTGGTAATCTTGGCCTCAACTGTTTTGTTAATGCCTAATTTCTTTAAGTTTAATTTCATGATATGTAAATCCTTTCTTAATTAACTTGATGAATTGCCGCCACATATTTGCTAGAACACTTTTGAGGATTAACAAAAGTTAAATCAGTTTCAAATGGTGCACTATGTAAATAATTCCCTTTAAAAAACAAATCTTTGTGTTGAGCAGTTACACCAGCATTATGTAAAATTTTAGTTTCACGCCACCGTTTCAGCGGATCAGTGGCCCAGCAAAATTCTAATTCCGGACTAATTTGTGGGCCAATATTGAAATATAGTAGGTTCCAAAGTTGCGCCCACATTTCAGCTGTCCAAACTTGAACGTTGCTTTTAGACTGCTGTAAATACCGATATAATCGGTTGCAGTCCTGATAAACTTTGTGCCAGTAACTGGCTTTAGGCTGATCAATGACCCACTGGGCGCCACCAGAATTCTGGTTAATGGTTTCTAACGATGGTACTGTAACTCCGACGATTCCAGCCATTTTTGTGAGCAGTTCGGCCCCGTTTTGACAGTGCCGTAAATAATCCAAATTAAGATAGCTATTGGTATTGCTACATAACCAACGATCCGGTGTTGCTTTCAATCTTCTAAAATCAGGTTTCTGCCTGAAAATGACATCACTGTCGAAATAAAAATACGTCTCTTGTTCTCGCTGTGGATTCTCCGCTAAAAATTGCCACCATAACCAAGGCTTAACCGCTGGAATATAATTTTTGTCATCTCTTGTGTCCTTATACACGTGCACCGTGACACCGTACTTATGGGCTAAATATGCTGGGATTTTCAGATCGTGCTTTGTGAATAGCAAAATCACTGATGATAAATCAAAGCCCACTTGCTTTAAATTGGTTAAGCAAACTTCTAGTTCCCACTTGAAGCGTTGAACTGCCGGTTGGCATAAGATTAATTTCAATTCAAATCAGAACCTCCTAATTGCCGCCCAGCATAATGTTGTATTGTTGATTTATAGGCGACGTTTAATGCTATTAGCCCGCGTCCGTAGTGGTCGTCGTGGTTGTAGGTGCTACTGTGGTTGTAGTGGTTGTACTACTTACTCGCCGTAGTTGTGGTTGTGGTCGTTGCTGCTTGTGGGAAGATTGTGTCAAGCACATCAGCTTCTTCATACCCATCATCGTCAGACCAAGCAATCACGCCATAATCGCCATCTTCATTACCAAGCGGCGTATAAGTTAACGCGTCAGTAACACGGCTCTCAGTGTCTTGGTCAGTGGCAAGTGATAAATCACCAGGCGTCATAATACCTTTGTAGAAACCGAAGATAATGTCGCCACCGTTATCTGTGTTGGAATATACGGCCATTGCCAAGTTTACAGGGTCACCTTCAAAGTTGAACATGCCTTTTCCAAGATCAGTACGGCCAAGAATCTTGTTTAACACTTCGTAGTTGAACGCGTTAACAGTAAGTGAAACACTTGGCTGTGCCTTACCAACAGACATTTTGACCCGCGTGTTGTTACCATAAACTGACGTCGTTGAACCAGCTAGCCCGGTTAACGAAGCGGCGTTGACACCTAAGTCTTCAGTAATAGTGACAGTGTAAATACCGTCACCGTCATCATTTAAACCACCTGAAGTGATTACTTCGTTGTTGTCATCCAATAATGCTAACTTGGCCTTTTGCAAGCCAATGTAGCCACCTTTTGCTCCCATTGTTGAGCCTCCTATTTTGTATGTTTAAATTTCAATGTATTCAATATATTCTTTGTATCTGGCGTCATTACATGCCCTGCATTACTACTGCAATAGTATTTATTTGCTCGCAATA
Organism: Lactiplantibacillus fabifermentans DSM 21115; assembly: GCF_000498955.2. GTDB lineage: Bacteria > Bacillota > Bacilli > Lactobacillales > Lactobacillaceae > Lactiplantibacillus > Lactiplantibacillus fabifermentans. Next base: position 21,431 of record NZ_AYGX02000053.1, read on the forward strand.
CAGTAATTAACGCCTTTTCAATCGTATCCATGTCGCCCGTATAATTGGCGGGATAATAAAGCTGTATCTGAATTTCTTCCAGTTCACGCCCAACGTTATCATTGCCATAAAGGCTTACGCTGCGGCTGATCTCGGTAACTAAAACCAGTGGTGCGTCGTCCGTCCAATCAGCAGTACTGATACTGTACGCATGAATGTTAGTTGCCGCGATATTAGTTAACTGATCGCTATTGTTTTTGAGTAACGCGACCACGGTTGCGGTGGCTGTCATCGGTTCACCTTCTTGTCAATGGCGCGTTTAACCTCACGGTTATAGAGCTTTTCAGTTGTCCGTTCGGTCTCACGTGCCGTCAATTCCCAAAAATGCTGGCCAGGCACCGTTGAATGAGTCATCCCATTGCGATCCTTCGCCACCCAACCATCGTTGATCATACGACCGATATAGGCCTTTTTACTGGCGGAAGTAAACCCGTCTTCCACATAGCCGTAAGCCGTATATGGCTTGATGGTAAAGGCATCTCGTAAATGCACTTGTTCACCCGCATAGGTTAACGTGCTCTTGGGAATGCGGTCATCACTAAGCATCACAGTTTTGAAGTTAGCCGCCACGGTAGTGTTAATCTTAAGCTTTTCAACATTCGACAAGCCAGCTGCTAGTTGGGCCAACGTCTCGTCCAAACCATTAGTCTCTAACTCATTAGCCATGGTTCACCACATACTTTCTGACGGTGATTAGGTCATAACTGACCGCAGTACTGTCATCAGATGAAATACTGACGATATTGTACAGATCACCTGCGAATTTCACTCTCATCTGGTCGTTAACCTGATCAGTATGTCTTATGACTATCACTGACGTATCTGCGAGAACCGTCCCGGCAAGTTCAGCTTGCTGGGACACTGTTCGACTATAACGACCGGCATACCGTGAGAAAGATGCTTGGAACACCTCAATGGTCTCACCCGTATTCGGGTTAACTTCTTCCCCTGCCACCATGACGCCAAACTCTGCCCGCTTGTTTAGGCGGTTAGCTTTTAGTTTCATCAGCCGCCACCTCCTGTGGTATTCGCCAACGCATGCCGTTCAGAAAATAAGCATAGGCTGGTGGGTAAGCTAGTGTTAAGTCGGCTAAGCCACCACGATTGTTATAAGTGAAGTCTACTAATAGCCGCACCGCTTGATTAAACATTTTATCAGCACGGTAAGTTTCGATATCAATATCACGGCCAATGTTATTAACAACATCAGTCTCAGCCATGTCAATCAAGCTTTGCAGAACGTCTTCATTGTCATCAACGGCTAAATAAGCCTGCATATCGGCAACTGTGACGCCGTTACTATCAGTGGTCGTGGTGGTGGTCGTCGTGGTTTCATCTGCCATCTCACCGCCTCCTTAATTACTTGCTAGTTGTGGTGGTTGTCGTGGTTGCTGAGGCAGTCGTGCTGCTAGTTGTCGTGGTCGTATCACTAACTGTTAAGAAGTAGCCAGCATTTTCATCAGCCTTGGAAACCCCAAAACGCATAGCTGCGCCAAGATATTGCCCATGAATTTCATTCTTCATCCAAGATAAAGAAACTTCTTGCCGATCAACAAATAAAACGCCACGCTTCAAATCACCAATAAACGCATGGGCTTCACCATCAGCACCAAGTAACGTATCGTTCACAATATGCACTGGGACACCAAAAACAGTAGCGCCGGACTTGCCGGTAATATCTTGATGGAGCAAATATTGACCGTTGTTATCCTTTAAGGTATCTAAGATTTGGTAGAAAGACGCCGTTACCACTAAGTCACGAGCGTAGGCTTGATCAAGCTTGACGTTTAATACTTGTTTAATATCGTCAGCAAGCGTGGATGACGTGGTGCTAACAGCCGTGAACCCTTTCAAAACCGGGGAAATCAACTTGTTAACCGTGTTAACTCGCTTTTCACCAATATTTTGGCCAATTAATGAAGTTAAATCAACCTGAGCATCGGCAATTGATTCTGCCGAAATTGGAATAGCGCCACGGTATGTTTCTACTGACCAATCAACCTGAGTAAATTCAGGTGCGGCCAATGAGGGGTTCTCTTCCAGTTCAGCAACACTGTTGAAACTATCGTCTGCTCGTTTCAAAATTGGGTAAGTCCCTTTAGGCGTGGTTACTGGTGTTTTGGTGACCAGGGTCGACAAGTCAACAACTGAGTTAATTTCAGCGGATGGATTGTAAATAATAGTTTCGGGAACCAACGGTTCAACCTCTGTTGATGTTACGGATGTCGCCGCATCATTGGTTACCTTTGCACCACGAGAATGGATAAACGTGTTAATTGCAGATTTTTGCTTGGCTAAATTATCTTCGCCACCTTTAGGGTTAAGCGGAGTTCCTTTCCCTTGGTTGTTTTCAGGCTTCTTCGGCTGCTTATTTTCAGCCGAGAGTGCCTGTAATTGATCATTCAAGGCATCTCGACGCGTTTTCTTAGCGGATAACTCATCTTGTAACTTATGATAAGCATCCGCATCGAAATTATCGTCTTGTAATGCGGCCGTTACCTTGGCATTAAGGTCAGCACATTCCGCACTTACCTTATCGAATGTGGCCTGTAATTGTTTAAACATGTTTAAAAGTCTCCTTTATTAAAAATAGCCAGCTTAGCTTGCACTAGCTTTTCGTGCTCACTAAGTTGACCATTATTGTTGTTATTTTCTAATTGCTTATTTTTGGCAATTAAGTTTTTAATTTTGTTGAGTGCTTGATAAGGAACTAGCGATGTATTAAATGAATTAGTAACTGGTGTAAAATCAACTAATTCATCAGCAAGGCCTAGCTCAATTGCTTTGTCAGCGTCCATCCAAGTTGTACTGTCCATTAAATCTAAAAAAGTTTGAACAGGCTTACCGGTCTTGACAGCATACATATTCGCAATGGCCTTGTTCGTACTCTGCAACATTTGCGATGCTTGATCCATGTCGTGATAATTACCATCTGCACCACTTGCAGCATTGTGAATCATCATTTGGGCCCCAGGTGACATTTGCACCTTGTCAGCCCCCATCGCAATAATTGTACCAGCAGAATAAGCGTTAGCAACAATCTGTGCAGTAACATTCCCATGGTAATTCTTTAGCGCTGTGTAAATTTCTGTTGCTGGGACCACTTCGCCACCATTAGAAGCAATCTCTAATTCCACATCAGAGTTGTCTTTAGGGAGTGCATCGATTACGTCAGCCGGAGACACAACCGTCATGCCAAGCCAATCACGGCAAATAAGTGCTTCGTCATCATTGACAATCATGCCTTTTACTTTAATCGTCATTACTTTCACCTCCTTCGCCTTGTGGTTTATAGGCTGGTAAGCTCATTGGTAAGAATCCCGAGCGTTGTAAAATAAATTGAGCTTGATTGGCGCTTAACGCGCCATTTTTAGTTAAAGTGGCCACCTGGTTAGTTAGTGTAGAATCATCGACATCCAGCATATTCTTAATATCAAGTTTTAAATCGGGCGCTTGTAGCTTTAATCGTAATTCATCCAATAGTGGATGAACATACGTATTTAAATTTGACAAATACAATGCCTTAATTTGATCGCTATTACTATGCTGACTTTCAGTAGAAGTCCCGCCGCCTAGCATATCACTAGGAATACCAAAAGCAGCTGAAATTTGATCAGCTGAAAAGCTAGCATTCGCATTCAGAGCAGTAAAAATATCAGCCTTAGTTTCAAACTGTTCATAATTCATACCAGACGGTAATGTCATGAGTCGACCAGCATTAGCGCCCATGTTGGCTTCTTCGAAGGCCTGGCGTGCATTAGCTAATGTTTTACCATCGCCATTGAAATTATCAATTGTAAGCTTGCCAGATGAACTAATTTGGTTTTCTAATACTTTTAAGTTAGAATCAATCGTTTTTCGGTCAATATCTAGTGTGTTATTTAGACTTTCTAGTGGTGACATACCAATTAAATATCGATATTTAGGATCTGGCATCAGTCGAAAATGTAACATTTGGTCCGCAGTTAACTGCATTTTCGGCCGGTCATTACTTTCCTGAATTGTGTAAATAATCCCAGTGTTTCCTGGCAAATAATTAATTTGTACATCTGATGGCGGTATATGCTCTAAATTGTGACCAATTAATGGGACATAAGCATTACCAGCCAAACACAGCTGTGTCAAAACGCCCTGCCAAAAAGTAAATCGACTGACTAATTGACTGGGATTATCCAAGCGACTCATGGCCGAGGTATTTTCCGTTTTGAAATGGGCTGCAGCCACATCACTAGCGATTCTATTTATAACTGAAAAGACATTTGTATCTTTTAAAACATTACTTGCGTCTGCATATAATATTGGGTGCCCACCAATATTGGTTAAAAATAGATCACTGGTGCTAGGATAAACCATATTTCTAGCTGTATTTCGATGATAATTTTTGGGAGTCAATAGTCCCATCTAACGTTCACCTCCCTTTTGTTCTTCATAATTAAGAACGCAGGCCATGACGATTAACAATAGCCCTGATAGACCACAGCCGAACGTCAAACTAATCAAAAATCCCGTGACACATAGTAATATTACCCCACTTACAAACAGGGCAGCACATAACCAGTTGTCCCAGAAAGTCTTTATTCTGTTTTTAACTTTTTCAACCATCATTCTACCCTTTCTGACTACCAAACATTACTCTGAAGAAATCCAAAGATTCTTCATCACCCATCCCGTTTAACGGACTGTAATTATCGCCTTGATAGCCTTGAAAATGGTCCATAGCCTGCATGTGTGCATTAATTAACGCATCCACCGTATCAATATGCTCGCTGACCCAGTTTTGGCGATCAATTTTAATTGCACCACCACGGTCCTCAATGAGGATCGCGTTATTCAAGCCATCAATTAAAATTGGATCATCTAACAAGCGAATATTGCCATCGATAAATCGATTTTGAAAATCTTTAGTCGTATTGGATAAATTCTGTGAAGTTGGTGCCAAGGTTAACAGCGGCCAATCACGTTGATAATTTTCAATCATTTTAGTGAACCAAGCCGCTAAGTTAGGATCAGCAATAATAAATTTAACTTGCAACTGATTGTCAGCAACATATTTTACTAACCATTCATAAACTTGCTGTTTATTGATAGTTCCACTGGGATTACGCGTGATTTCACATAATCCTTGGTTCGCCAATTGACGATAGGGTAACCCATCTTGCTTTTCTTTAGCGCTAATCGACTTGGCCTTTGCAAATGGGATAAAGCTATACTGTTGGATAAAAAATCGTTTCTGTATACCGACCTTATAGGGATAAATCAATCCAAATGAGGTATTATCATTAGTTTGACTAGCATCAAAGCCGATGTAAACCTCGCGACCTTTAATATCAAAACTTTGTGTTAAATTCTTTTTGATGTTGGCCAAAGAAACAAAACTGTTTTGAAATCGTCGGCTCCAAATATTAAGCGATTTATTAACAAATGATGCTAATTCGCCTTCTCGTTCCTGCTTATCACGTAGTGAAACTAAGCCGTCCAACAATTGTTGTTTCAGTTCAGGATGTCCTAATAATGGGTTTGACTTTTCCCACAATTCTGGCCTAAAGACCTCATCATCATTATCTTGTCGATAAATAACCATGAAAGTGTCTTCAGCCTCATGATTATCCTGCTCCATGATTTTACGCATGACATCCTGATCATTTTTGAATTTTACTTTGACATTTGGATAAGCTGTTGAAACCTCCATGAATAAACGATTAGCAATTTTGGATTGCCCCGAGATGATTTGGTTAACACTCTCGTTCATCCGTGGTTGTAAGTTGCCAATTTCATCAAAAACAGCGATGGTATTATGCTTTGAATCAAAGCCACCAGCTTGTGCGGAACCAATACTGATCGTATTTTTAGTATTGTGTCCGATAACCTGACGCGTTTGGGGATCGATGCCTTGCTCCTTAGCTTGTCTTTTAAATTCTGGCATTTTTATAATGGCACGTGCTTGTAATGCCACGTAGTCAAATAACTTCTTCGCATGATCACTATCATAGCTTGCTACTAGGTAGTCTTGTGCTGTTTCGTCCACCCCAATCGCAAAATAAAAAAAGTTGACCAAAATGGAGGCTAACCAAGTTTTGCCTTGTTGTCGAGCCACAGAAACGATTGCCGTATGAAAGCGGCTTCCCTTATTGGCGGGATCTCGCCATCCAATCAAACTATCCAAAATAAACGATTGCCACCCCATTGGTACAATCAGTTGGCTGGTGTCAGTCGGGTCAGGAATACTACGTGCAAACCATTCGATTGCTTTGACAAAGCTCAAATCATATGTGTAAGGAAAATCATTATTATTTTGCCGTTTCAAATCATTCAAATGTCTGATACAAGCCAGCTGAACGTCATGCCCAGTTAAATACTTATCTGTAAATAGCACATCATAAGCATATTTTGTTCCAGGATCATCATATGTTTCTAACAATTTCTGGTATTCATGATTTTTATCCATCAAACTGGCTTTAATATTGTCAACGCCCACAAAACTAGGCATGGAAATTCACCACCTTCAATGGGTTATAAGGTTCGTCAGCCTGTTTTTGAGGTTGTTCAGCTAGGACTTGCCCCGAACGGGCATCAAACGTCAATCCTAAGTCAGCACTAAGGCTCTTCAAATTACGAATGGCACTATTAATGGTCGTGAGGGCCGGCGACCGTTTAACTGGTTGTCCATCTTCGCTAAGCAGATAATCGCCATATTCCACTAAAGTCTGCTCAGCTTTACGGTAGTTGGAATACTCCGTACAGAATAATTCCATGGTAACGCGATCCATTTGTTTCACTTTGCCAAACTTAACCATCTCTGGCACGAGCACTTTCCAAATAGCCCTCCCATATTGATCTAGGTGTCGTGGTGGGGTAACTTGTAGGTCACTTATAGCCGTTTGCTCCGCCTTTATTTTAGCGTCAACTTGTTTGATAGACTGGTGGTAATCCCCGTCATGATTGGCTTTACGCTTACGTCCTGCATGTTTTACATTCACAATACTCCCTCCCATTCTATTTTTTAATTTTCACACATTTTTTTGTTTTTGAGACCACTATGTGAGCTCCTCCTAGCGAGCCCTAGGCCCCCCCTTTTAAAAAAACTAGCTCGTCATCTGTATAACTTTCCCGCAACAAACTAAAGTTGCTTAGAACGACGAACAGGCGTCTTTAAATCGATTTGTTTTTTTTATCAATTATCCAGTCGCGAATCGCGTCGCGGCTCCAACGTGTGGCTGTGTCAAGATTGGTAATAAAGTTGGTCTCACCATCCAGATAGATTTGTGTCTCTAGTCGCGTCTTCCAATAATGGCAGCTGTAGCACAATGCCCACAAATTATCACGGTCTAGCTGGTAACGCTTATCAATCCGTCTAGGTACAATATGGTCAACCAGTAGCTTACCCTTAGCTAACGCCGTATGCCCACAGCATTCACAAGTCATCATTGCCTGACGCTTAACCGATAGGCTCAACTGACGCCAAGCTCGCGTATGATAGAACTGATTTGCTTCTTGATCACGCCGCGTCAGATTATAGTGCCGCTGGTCAATCGTCCTTGCTGGTCGTTGATACTCGTGATAATTCTGTCCGTGCTTTTCACAGTAGGGATTCGTCTGGTCATACGGGATCATTGCTTTACAGCCAAGCCGTTTGCATATCTTCATTCGCATGTCGTCATCACCTTAAATAAACATAGACATACTGGTCCTTGCCATCATGGTCCTGGTCTACCAAAAAGTTCCCCGCAACAAACTCATAAGCTATCTGTTTCAATTGGTATCTTGAGTAACTATCACTATCAAATGTAACTATCCGAGTACCATCTTTAGCGGCTTGCTCTAACACCTGGTTAACGTGCCACCAATCCTCATCAGTCATACAATCGCCTATTCGCTGATGGAAGGCAACTGAATCATATTTCAAGTGTTGCTTCATGTCATATGGATAATGACTGGGGTGAACTGACAATAGTTCTTGATCATCGATGTTCATCATGTTGCTTCCTCCTCATGATATTTACTTACCGGTATTAGTGCTATTATCTGCTACTATTCCACATGGAAGAATACGGGCATTTTCAACTACCATGTATAGCTTTCCACCGTATTCTTTTTGAGTACGCTTAGCATTGCTTAACGAAATATAAGTGTATTTCCAATATTCGCCTTTCCCTCTGGTGACAGAATTATCGTAATAATTTTTATTGATATACTCACCATCGTTTAGCATAACCAGATATTTAGTTTTACATTTTTTAAGTTCTACGCCGCCTAGCTTAATGTAAAGCTTCTTTGCTTCCCGCTCTCGCCACCATGTAGCCAATAACTGATAAATGTGCAATAACCACATTCCAACCATTAACCCATAGGCAAACACTAATAAATACCTAACGATAATTATGTTCATGGTTTAATTTCTCCTTATGGCATTTATGTGCCTTTTTGTCCAAACTAAAAGCGCCATGCTGTTTAGCACGACGCTTCATCCATTTATCTAAGTGGGCATCCATCTCCGCTTCTTGTGGCGTGACGTAGCCGTATTTTGTATTAATCAGCTTTGGCATACCACCACACCTTACTTTCTAATTAATTTTATACATGCCGTTTGTAAAATTCTTTAACCATGATTTATGAATCCGATCAAGTCCATCCCAACCTCACTTGGTTGCATAATAACTTGACCGGTACTTATCTGGCTTCCAAAAACAAATTCATTTTTTTGTAATTCTTGTACTGAATACTGAATTCTCGATACAATATTAGGATCATCAATGCCTTTAAGGTGTGAATATGCATCCGTAAATTCCTTGCTCATATCCCCTTCAACGTGATTGTTATTGATTATCATAGACATACTAAAAGGTGGCCATTTCAAGTAGTCCTGTAAAATTACCATAGCTTGAGGGGTTATCCTATCAATTAGTGAGATTAGAAATTTGTACTTTGTAAAAACACTTTTAAAGTTATTTACATCGGACAAGTTTAATAATGTATCTCTTAAGATATCCATCATGTCCCCATCAGCCGGATAATCTTTTAATATTAAAAGCAGTTTATTAAATAAGATGCTTCCATATGGATCGGTAATTACATTAATAAGCCGTTTTAGCGCATATTCCTGGTTATCTGATTTATTTAAATACTCCCCAAGTAAAAGAGCTTCTTTAGACTCATTAAGCTTTCCCTCAATCTCTTCATGTGCACCAATGATATCAACAATCATATCTCCCCAGCTTTGGTTCAAGAGATCCATTGAGGCTTTCCTACCAACAGATTTTGCGCTTTCAATTTTTGCTTTCTTTGCTTCACTTTCAGTCAATTTTTTTGCCTCGATTCGAGACTCAAGCGTTTGTCTCTGTGCATTCAAAAAATACTCGGGATTTTCAAGCATTGAGAGTAATTCTTTTGATTTTTCCATGTTCCTACCTCCAAACTAATTTAACTATACAAAAACTCCCGCCAATAAGCGAGAGCTAGTTTGGAGTATTTACATTGCCACAGCGCGCATGTTCCTGCATGCTATCTGGTGGCCAGTTTAATTGCGCCATTATTACTGAGTGTTCCAAATTATCAAACCGGTATTTCAAAGATTCTATCCGGTGCGACAGTAACGTCAGACTCAATCGTTAACAATTTGAAAGAGAGTAGTTTTATGAAAGACATGGATAAAGCTGCGGTACTTTCAATGTGCTTGGTAAGGATTTGCACCCTACATGTTGGGAAGTATCTCTTGCCTTATTACTTATTACATATCAGTGTCGCGACGCAACTGATATAACCCAACTGTCGCCAGCCCGCATGTTCAGGGTTGCCACACGTCTAAGCCATTAAGCTTAAAAACATTATTGTCTACCTATTCCACCACAAGCACACAGCAGTTTAGTGACTTACTTGGGTCAATGTGATTGGTGTGGTCTCATGCCACACACAGAATTTTCAACTCTTCCGTTAAGCTACGTTACAATCACACGTTATGCGGTCAACTCCCATTGGGTGCTGTATCACATAACAATATCGCCGG
>NZ_AYGX02000053.1:31571-33088 GCF_000498955.2 Lactiplantibacillus fabifermentans DSM 21115
GCACGATTACAGGGGTCAAAAATACGCAATTAATACGCGATTTCATATAATCCCAATCCTTTAGCACATTCCGTAATAAACTCATTTCTTAATTTAAACGCCTTAGTATGACTAACATTGATTAAGTGATTTGTAATCAGTCCATCAATCGTGTATTGCTGATGCTTCTTAAAGTATAGTTCATTTATAATTACTTCCGTATCACGGCCAACACCATCTAAGCAATCGTCAATCACTTCCCGCTGATGTTTCAAAGCATTAATGTGTCGATCGTCATCAATCGTGATAATCGTGTTGAGTGTCGTTTCCGGATACTTGTATTGCGCCTTGCCACCTCCAACATTATCATCATGAGGGACAGTTGGATAACGCAATTCTTGTTCACGTTTCTCGATATACTCGTCAATCTTGGGATAGTCACGTAGAATATCTTCAACTTTTCTAATCGTCGTTCGTTTCACTACCAATTCCCCTTTCACTCAACTTCATAATGTCAGTAATGAAGTCCTGGCAACTCGGCATACGTCTGCTTGAATACGTTATCCACAATCGGCCAATGTTCTCCATTAACGCCTGTTGCGATCCAATCACCAACTCCTAGAATCAAAGGCCCTTCTAACGTCTGAATCGTGTAATCCGGGTCTAGTGGCATAGGTGGCGTGATATTGTATTTTTTAACCATCTCGTCACTTCCATCAAACTGTTCGGCCTTGATAGTGGCCGTTTTACGATAAATTTTAATCATGATCAACCTCCAGTAGTTCCGGATTCTCGTGCACGTTGCCAATAATTTCAATTTCACCAATGTGGTCACTAACCAACATTTCATTGCCAGTAGCCACGTCTTCTCCCAGAATATAGCTGTTTCCATCTTCGATGATAATTTGTGAAATTTTTGGTTGAGCATACGTATAGTTAGACTTAACAATGTCGCCCTCATAAACATCTTGACCATTCACGTCTTTCAGGCCGGTAAACTGTTTAACAGCATACCGCTCATTATTTAAGAAATCACCAAAGCAAGACTCATCATATTCGGCATATTCGCCATCATCATATTTCACGAACCCGCTCAACGTGTCATAAGCGTCCTGCACATTGTAAAGATAGATTTCGTTTTCCTTGTCCCACGCTCTAAACTTAATCATCGTCGCCATCTCCAATCATCTGTTAGAACTCGATAGTTCCAGCGCTATCACAACCCATGCTGCAACACCGATAAAAGTAACCCCATGCCAAAATCCGTCTAAAAAGTTCGCAATAATTAGTGCCAAACAAAGCAATAATGCCATTACCAAACCGATTTTATTTCTAGTGCTCATTTTCAATCCTCCCCGAACGTTTCAAACGCCCGCTTGCGTTCCTCGTTAGTTGGTTCCTTGACGATTATCATGATTAATCCTCTGGAATTAAAGCAACATAGTCACCTTTAAACTTTGCGTGAGAATAATCAATGCCGTGCTTATCAAGATACTTTTTGATGTCCGGAATTGTGTCATAAGCATCTGGCTTCTCTG
>NZ_AYGX02000053.1:33208-33941 GCF_000498955.2 Lactiplantibacillus fabifermentans DSM 21115
TACTTTATCGTAACCACACTGTGGACACATAAATTCAGCCTTTACCATCTCACCATCTTTAGGCATCCATGTTGGTTTCTTGAAGTCAAACTTAGACTCTGTATTAGATCCCTCAGTCGTTGCGCCTGAGTCTTCCGGAACGAATGTATGCTTTTCCTCACGACCAGTATTTAATTCATCATTACGACCAGTAGCCAACTGATGTGACTTAAAAATTTCCTCAAAACTCAATTCACGAGTTGCTTCAACTGTTACGGTCAAATCATTGTTTTCAATCTTTAATTTCATAATTACTTACCGTCCTCTTTGGTTGATTTTTTATTCTCCTCGGCATGTTGCTTCATGCGCCGGTGCTTTCGTTTAATCGTTGAACGCTTCTTAGTGTGTTTAGGCATTCTCGTCCTCCGTAATGTAGTATTTGTTTTCGTCAATCGCACGAATACGTCTATCCAGCCAAGCGTTACTCCGTTTTAGCTCCCGAGACGTCCTAGCTTTACCCTGCTTGCCTTCCATGACTAATTTAATGGCATTATACTGGGTGCGTGTAATCTCAATGTAATCGCCCGATACGGCCTTAATGCCTGGCATCTTATGCAAGTTAGCTAGTTTGCCATTTGGCACGTTAGCCATGCTGCCATATCTTGCTTCTAGCTTATGAATTACTTCCAGTTCTTTAAGCCAATTTTTGCTCGCCATAGGCTAACTTCCTTTTGATTCTAATTTAGCCAAACGA
>NZ_AYGX02000054.1 GCF_000498955.2 Lactiplantibacillus fabifermentans DSM 21115
CTGATCTTTTTTGTCCGAACAGCGTTCGGATTAATTTTACAATCTACCATTTAACTTTAAGCGGTGTTGGGCGTTAAATGTCAGCCAACGTTTCTCCCCATTCGCATTGACCGTTTGCAGGCGATAGACATATTCATCTTCACCCGCACCACCGGTAAATTTCCGCACCACTTTATCTGTTTTGGCATAGACCGTCGTGACTTTCACTAAAGGATTGACATTATCCAACGCCATTGCCAATTCAGTCCCCTTATCTTTGGTCAGTGCGCTGGAACCAAATAATACCCCAACGCCTACCGCTACAATTAATACTAACCCCAATAATAATTTTTTCATGCTTGTATCCCCCTGCAAGTATTTAATTTGTTATTACCCTATGAGGATAGCAAGTACACACCCACCTGACTAGACCAATCAACAGATTCTTAATCACTTTTGGTAAATGATAATAAACCCAACGTTTTCTTAATGGGTTATTATATAAACATTCGTCAATTCAATTAAAAAATAATTATATTCGTAGAACCATTACTGCAATCGCCCCTTAAGTTAGTTATGATGAAAGTAGATCCACAAGGGGGAGTTTTAATATGTTCAAAAATCATCAGCGCATCTGGGTGCTGACGGTGTTGCTCGGGCTTTTTTTCTTAACCGGTTGTAGCAGTACCAAGCCCAGCAGTAATACATCCAGTAGCAGTAGTAGCGCTAAAACTAGCCGCAAAGCGACTAGCAGCAGTAGCAGTTCGACTAAAAAAGCCAGTCATTATGCGAACTGGCACCATGTGGCCGAAGTCAAAATTCCGATTTTGATGTATCACAGTATTTCTAGCGGTAATAGCTTGCGGGTTCCAGCCAAAGAATTTAAAGCTGAGATGCACTATTTAAAGCAACACCATTATTACACGCTCACGGCTAAAGAAGCGGTCTACGCGTTCAAGCATCACCGCTTACCACAAAAGAAAGTCGTTTGGATTACGCTGGATGACAGCTATAAAGATAACCTCACTAAAGCGTTACCGATTTTAAAAGAGTATCAGCTCCACGCGACTATCAACTTTATTACTGGTTTCACGAAGAAGAGTAATCATTTGAATTTAGCTGAAGCGAAAAAAATGGTGTCCACCGGTAACATCGATTTTCAAAGTCACACGGTCCGTCATTTAGATTTAAACGAATTAACTTATCAACAACAATTCGCCGAACTCAATGATTCGAAAAAATGGCTCGATAAAAATCTCCACCAAAATACCGCCGTAATTTGTTACCCAGCTGGCCGCGCTAATAAACAAACCATCAAGGCCGCCAAAGCCGCTGGTTACAGTTACGCCCTCTCCACCAGCGAAGGTATCGCCACTAGTAAGGAAAATCCTTACAACTTAACCCGTCAACGCGTGGTTCCTGGGATGTCTCTACAAGGATTCGCATCGTTATTAAAATAATCACATTTCAACACCAATCTTTGCGTGTCAAACTGATTGGTGTTTTTTTGTTTACTCCACTCAAGCTACGCTAATTTTTTCCTAATTGATTCACAATCAACTTTCGAGTGTGACAAAAAAAGATATTCTCAAGGCCGGCGCCTCTTAGAATATCTTTTAGCGTTAACTAGTTTACGCACTAATTACTTACCAACTTACTTTAACAAAACAATCGGTATAACTTTTACTAAATGATAGCAGCAAACTTGACGATTTAGCCGTATTTGGGTATTTCACCTTTATCAGCGTCGTCAATTACGGCAACATCCTTTGGCCTGTTTACTATATGCGTATGTCCTTCAATATCAATTTCGTAATCCTTATCAACGCCGACTTCTTCCCGAATCTTTTGAATATCATTTTCAGTTAAACCATCTAGGGCTTTGAGTAAATTATGCTCAAAATCAGCAGTCCTCATGTTTATCACCTCGCTCTAATCAGTCACAGCTACTTTTACATTTAACAGCCTATCCGAATTTTTAACGCAATAAATAATTTTTGCAGCAGTTGTTATATGTGGGAAATTTTGTTTTTCCATCAAGAAACGCTCCTCACGTTTCATTGGATAATACCCAATCAATTTTACGACCTTAATACTTGGCAACGTTCTACATATAAAGTTGATTTTTTCCCTGGGCTACATTTTTCACTCACACGATACTTTTTGGCAACGATTGGCCATAATTTTTTATATAATTTTACAATATTATCATCCGTTAGGTCTAACACATTATCTTCAGACAATAATAGCGTTGCACTAAGCACCGCAGTCTCTATTCCCTTATTTTCACGATCTCGCTGCCAATAGACAACGTTACCAACGTTGTCCCAAAAGTACATTCCAGCGCCAGCCCAATACCCATCTTCTTCTGACACATATAATCTATTATAACCACTTACAAACGACTGCACAGTGGTGGTAATCTGCCTTGATGAATTAACATGGTAAACAAGTATCCGATAACCCAACTCCATATTTCCCATCCTCAAAGAATCAGCCATTCATAAAATTCTTGCTTGATAACCAGAATAAAACTTATTGGCATTGCTGACTTTTTTAGTCAGACATACCTGACATGGCTATATTATAACGTGTTATTCAAATTAACACTGTATATATTGCGTGTTGATTGTGTAAAAAAGTCCACCCGCTAAATCTCTCAACAAGTTCTTTAATTTCCAACACCACACGCTTAGGTTACTAATGACATCAGCTTTCGACCTTTTTCAACCAGCTAACTTATTAGCATGTTCAGTTTAAAACCTTAATACATCAATAAAGGTTAGCACTTCCACCATTTTTTCTAAACCAGCAAATCGCATATTGTATTTATTTAGCCTTTATTTAGAACTATAAAAAGCGTTGAAACGGCTTTTTATTGCCATTTCAACGCTCCTTTATTTGTACCGAAAATACCATTTATCACCCGCACGGGGATCGAACCCGTAACTCCGCCTTGAGAGGGCGACGTCTTAACCAATTTGACCAGCGGGCACAAATTCACTTATCATCTTACCGAATTATAAGGTCGATGTCAATTATCATTTATGGCGTAAACGCAGTATCGTCACGACTACGAGGGCGATAAATAAGCCTAAACAGTAAATCACGCTACACCAAAAAACGAAAGTCAGTAAAGTCGGTAAAACAAAACTACGCATCACCGCTAAACCGACTGCAGTAACCGCCCACATAATCAACTGCTGACGCAAATGATTGAATAATTGGGTTAACTCTTTAACTGTCAAAATAACTCCTCCTACCTTAAAGACTTCCTTTTTTACAGTCTGCAAGTTTTCAATCCGAAAAGCAAGCTGTCCCGACTCGGACTGGTATCCATTAGTAATCTGAATTAGGACGCCGTGTCGCAATAATGCCTGATAAGAACTAATCGTAAAATTAGCCAGATGCTTGACATCACCGGCGTAGACAGTTAATATTGAATAGTTGTTATTGGGTATTCGCCAAATTGGTAAGGCAGCGGACTCTGAATCCGTAATTTACTGGTTCGAGCCCAGTATACCCAATATTTATTTCTAGCTATTATTACTGACTAACGAGTCGAGTTAATAATGGCTTTTTTATTAGTTTCAAACGCTATCACTCCTCCCCCGTCAAGCAGCTCGTTATTTATATCTCATCAATTGTTGGCATTACAAAGGAGGTTCCACGATGCTAGTAAGCGTGCAGCGTCAAGGCAATACTAATATTTTCCCGATTCCTAAAGATATCCAGGTACCCGTCGACGCTAAGTATCATGTCTATCAAGATACAGACGGTTGCATTGTTTATGTACCAATAAAAAAAGATCATTATGATATATGGGCAGATTCAACGCTAAATGGCCTTGACTTTGAAGCGTTACGCCAACAAGAACTGGCTGACTTAGGTTATGACCCCCGTAAAATCACGCCGGTTGGCAGCGAAAAAACGAAGGCCTAATTTTGATTGTGATTAATACTGACTACCAAACACGTTGCTATATGCGTCGCACCGACCGAGTCTGAACACAATGTTTGTAAACCTGAACAATTTTCAAAAAGAAAACGTCTCCAATTCAATTTGTAAAACAATAAGGCTTTACGCCACTCCACAAGGGACTATAATAGATAGTGTAGCGTCAAAAGTGCTCTCATAACATGAGGGCGAGTACAAAATTAGGTGTCACCTAGGTCAAAACAAAGGAGATAATGTTTTTGGTTTATAAAGATGTTTTTGGTATCGACCATGATGATTGTCACATTGTGCAAACGCGTCACGAGTTCAACCGGATTTTCATTATTGAAAACGAAGTCGGATCGCGATTCACATGCATCAAGAAAGATGCCCCATTGGAAAAGAAAATGTCTGGTCATTGGAAGTACGCCAAAGCTAGTGACGCACCGAAAAATTATGCGGTACCTTATAAAGCAAAGAACTAATTAAACTAGCGAAAAGAGGATCGAGATGCGACTTTACAAACCGTTAGCCAAACACGATGGCCGGGTGTCCCGCTCAACTAGTCGGCACACAAACCCGTTTTACGGGTCACATGGCGCCGATTGGTTAAAAGATGGTGATGGTTCGTTATACAACGCGCAACATGAACATAGCAACCATAAACTACATGTGGAACATCAAGTCAGTCACGTCACATTTAATGTGATGTGGTCAATTGTAGCGATTATCGTGATGTTAGTTGGGGGCTTTATTGTCTTCTCGTTGGCAATCAATTTCTAATCAAAACTGCCACTCACAATTCAAAAAAGACGGTCAAGATTTTATCCAAAAATCTGACCGTCTTTTTTGGGCCTATTTTCCCCACCAACGGCCGTTTTAGCAGTTAATAATCGACAATAATCGACAATACCACATCCATCACCAAAGGCTGCTATGCGGGTATTAGCCCCCACTGATGCCATCTTGGTTGTAGTTATTGGAGGTTACGCTGCTTTTAGCCAAATAACCAACCGTTTAACGCACCCGCACCAGCCGACGTTAAAACAAACCGGCTCCACTTCGACAGATTCACACGTCAACTGACACAAAATGCAAGTTTAATCGACCGATGACTCAAATGACGTGAGTATTTAAACGGCCAACGTTTAATACATGATATCATTCATTTAAAATAAGCTGACCACTTCCACAACCTTAGCGACTAACCAAATTGTGCGAGGCCGTTTTCATCTTAAACACAATCTAGCTGCCAGTTGACCGTAATGGGAGCCGCCATGCGGGTGGCGTTAACGGGATTGGGCTTTTCCCGTTAACACCACGGACGCCTTTTGAGACTTGGTTTTCAGGCTCAAAAGCGAGGTCCAAGACCGCTCCTCAGGCTTGGACCGGTCCCCATAGCGGCTGGAATTACGGTCAACTGGCAGCGGCAACAATGAATCATAATATAAACTACTCACAAAACACAAAAAACGCACTGCTCAGTATCAAACTAAGCAAGTGCGTTTTAATTACCCCTTGATTTCTTTAGTATCAACGAGAACTTTGTTAACCATTTTCAACTCGTCAGTCAATTCTGACATGCGAATCCGGCCAAATTCTTCTAAGAATTTGTCTAACCGTCCTTCGTTCACCTTTTCAATCGAGTGAGCTACGGATTCTCCTTTTGGTGTTAAGGTTAAATACCGGTACCGGCGATCATAGGAGTCGATTTTCAAAACAATCAAGTCATTATTAATAAGGTACGTCAATTTCCGTGAAATGGCTGATGATGACACGTGGCGATCAGCAGCTAATTCTTTAACGGTGATGCGATGGTCCGAACTGTGGTCAAGATAATATAAAATTAAAAATTGTTCAAACGAAATATCTGCATCCTCGACCATGGTTTGGATAATCTCACGCAAATGGCTCTCGAGCCATGACATCCCAACAAGAAGTTTGTCAAACAATTCCTCATCGCTGTACTTTGCCTTTTTTTCCATAGTATCAGCTTTCAATTCTTCCAACCCCATTTGATCGTCGTGTTCAGGTGGACTATATTCACGACTCCGTGTTTATGCACGGTCAGCAGATGGCATTACGGTGATTTCAAGATCACGCGTCATTTGCTTTTCAATAGCTTTTTGAACATCGACGTCCGTTGCAACAATTGAAGTTAACGGACTGTTACCAGCCACGATGGCTTTAACTTGGGCGTTGTCCAAATCAGCACTCGAGACAATTGGTAAGACGTGGAAGTTTTCGTTCGTGTGTTTCAAAGCTTCCGCGAATAATGGTGTATCCACACCTAATAATAAGACGCTGTTTTGTTGCTTCATTACAGAATCTAACCACCATACGAGTAATTGTTCTTCGGAATGGAAGACGTTCGTAATGGCTTCGTCTTTATTAACTAATTGAATCGATAATTCATGTTCGTTACCGTATTGTTTGATCATAGCAACTGAATGGTCCGGACGATAGAAGTTTTCTAACGTTACTTGGGCATTGTTGTTGCGGTCAAGATATTGGGTAACTGATAAGAACCCAGCAGCATCATAAACGTCACGACGCGTCGCAATCGAACCATTGAAGTAAGTGATGTACCAGATGGCACCATCTTTACGATACTTCAAGTCCATGATTAAGTTGCCGCCATCATCAGCGATGGAAACAATTTGTTGGTCGCCGTTACGCTTGTATTGCCAGTTAGGATTGCTTGGTAATTCAGGCTTAGTCTTAGCAACTTCGCCGGGAACCTTTTCTTGGATCGTGTAGTACATGTTGTAAAGGCCAGTATCTTTAGAAACTAAGCCCTCTTCATGGTAGCTCTTCCAAATGTTAGGCAAACTATCGTTGTAGTTAATCGTGATAACACTAGCGTTATCCTTAACTTCATCGTTAAGTAAGCCCATGACCATTTGCATTGAAGCTTGTTCGTCAGCTGATAATGATTGAATTAAATCATTGCTGAAGAGGAAGTAATGGGCAGATTGATCAAACTCAACTGGTGAGATCAAATGGGTCGTCCCATAATCTGACTTCAACTTACCATCGATGCCGGCAATCTTTTCATCCATGGCTTGAACGGTCTTTTCATTGCGGTCATAGTCATGTTGCAAACGATTAATCTTTTGATTAATTAAGTTTAAGGCCCGATCTTGTTCATCCTTGGCACTCTTCGTCTTGCGATCGTAAGCAACCAAAGCATCTTGCGCGGTATGTAACGCCTTTTCTGCGGAAGTAATTGCGTGTTCCTTATTAGAACGTTGGCGAGTTTCCGACTGTTCCCGTTTTTGTAGTTTCACGAGTTCACTGTTGATTGCGTCACTCTTAGAATACAAGTCTTGAGCTTGCTTTTCTTGTTGCTTCATCAAGACAAATAACTTCTTCAAGTCTTGTTCGCCTTGGATAGCGGCCCGCATGTCAGCTTCGTTCTTCCGTAAATCAGCTAAGGATTGTTCGGACTTCGTGATCTTTTGTTGTAATGAATTTAACGTTTGGTCACTCTTGGCTAACGTTGACTTAGCGTCATTGTAAGTCTTTTGTTCCGTCGTAATCTTAGCAACCATGGCTTGACGTTCGTTGTCATCAGTCGTCACAACTTTGTCTTGCTTTTCAAGACTTTGTTTAGCGTCATTTAATTGTTGACGTAACGTCGCTTGTTCGGCAACTAAGCTTTCGCGTTGTTGATTTTCGTGCTTTCGATCTTGAACCAATTGAACTTTAAGTTCGCCACGGAGAACTTCATACTTCTTGTTAAGTTCTGCCATTTCGTTTTCGATAGCCGCACTGTCTTTAGCAGACTTTTGGCTAGCGCGACGTTGGCTGACCCGGTTTTGACCTTTAATTGGAGTCACGTTCGAGGCAGCTGCGCTACTGCTCCCTACCGGCCGTGAGCTTTGAGACCGGGGGCTAGGACTAGTACTACTTTGGGTGGCTTTTGGCTTGGGCTTCTGAGCGGCAACGGTCGAGGTAGCCGTTGCGCGATCAGAATGACTCGCAAAATCCTCATTCTTATCTTTGCGCTTTAAACTGAACATCTTCATAATGCAACTCCTCCATAAAACTTGATTGTTTGCTCAAAGAGTGGAAAGGTCAGCAGACCGACCTTTCCATCCGTTCAGCAAATAATCAAGCCTAATAAATAATTAAGCTTCGTGCTTGCGACGTTTTGAAGCGCCAAAGTACAATGCTGAACCCATCAATAATGTGCTTAAACCTAATACAGCTAAAGCAGTTCCGTTTTCTTCGTCAGTTTGTGGCAAAGTATCTTTAGAACTAGTTGTCGTTGTAGTAGTTGTAACTGGCTTCAAGGTTGTCGCTGCCGTAGCAGGAACAACACCGGAAGTACCGTTAGATACAAGATCATCAGCAGCCGCGGCCGTAGTCGTTGAGCCAGTTGAAGTTTCAGTACCGGTAGCAGGTGCTGTCGTTGCGGCAGTCGTTGTGTTACCAGTGTTGATTACGTCGCCACCAGGTTCAGTCGTTGCAGCCGTGGTAGGTGCCGTGGTTGGTGCAACTGTAGGTGCAGTCGTTGGTGCGGTCGTAGGAGCAACCGTTGGCGCAGTCGTTGGTGCGACTGTCGGTGCAGTTGTTGGTGCGGTCGTAGGAGCAACTGTAGGTGCAGTTGTTGGTGCCGTAGTTGGTGCGGTTGTAGGAGCCGTAGTTGGCGCCGTGGTAGTCCCGCCACCGTTCTTGGTGTATACCAAGGTAATCGTGTTACCAGCGTAGTTGATCGTTCCGGCAATGTTATCACCAGTTGAATGATCGTACGTGTACCCAGCAATGTCAGGAGTACCTACAGTGTAAGCATCGCCAACCTTGTGAGTTGTTACGCTGGATGCCTTGATAGTATTACCATCAGCATCAACATAGTTAATTGTCAAGTTAGCTTCTGCTTGGGCAGGAGTAGAAACGGCGTATACAAAGTTGATAACTTTGTTGCCATCTACAGTACCTGAAGTAGCATCACCATTCGTTGACTTATAAGTGTAGCCAGCGATGGTTGGTGCAGTTTCACTGTAAGCATCACCGTTCTTGTAAGTAGTAGTCTTGGCAGTCTTAATAACATTACCTGCTTCATCTACATAGTTTACAGTAACAGTTGATTCTTCAACTGGCGTAGCATTCTTCGTATAAACCAAAGTTACAGTAGTGCCATCCTTAGAAATGGTACCAGTTAAGGCATCACCAGTTGAATGGTCGTAAGTGTAACCATCGATATCAGGAGTTGTAACAGTGTAATCACTGCCAACCGTTGATGAAGTTACGTCAGAATCTTTGATCTTGTTGCCGTCAGCGTCAACATAGTTGATGGTTAAATCAGCATTGTCTTCAACTGGCGTCGTAACAGCTTTGTAAACGAAGGTAACTTGGTTTACACCGCTTGCTAACGTACCCGCAGCAACATTACCAGTTTGAACCGCGCCGTCGCCAATCTTGTAACCAACGTATTCATAAGTCGTACCGTCAGTTGCCGTCAAAGTAGGAGCAGCGACTGAGTAAGTCCCACCAGCTTGAGTGAAGGTGCCATCAGCACCTTGTTCGAAGTCTTGGTCCTTAGCTAACGTATTACCGTTTTCGTCTTGGTAAGAAACATTTAAGGCTGTGTTTTCAACGTAGAATAAATCAATTTCGTTATCTGCAGCAGTTTCGCTAACAGTACCGCTTAAATCTTTATTGCTAGTTAAGAACGTATAGCCATCTAAGGTTGCTTCAGTAACAGTATAAGCTGAACCAACAGTAGCAGTCTTAGTGGCCCCACCATCAACGGCTTTAACATTAGGCGTGCCGTCAGCATTCATACCAGTAACAACATAATACTTAACTGTGACATCAGCCGTTTTATCAGCCGGTGTGGTCGTTGTTGTATCAGTAGTTACAGTAGTGGTATAGTTCCAGCCAACCCGGCTACTACCAGCAGCTGTATCCCAAACTGCATTAGGCGCATCTTCAATGTACAACCCTTGAGATACTGCAGAACTAGCTGCCGTATAAGTGTAGTTCAAAACAACTTCAGTGTTATCGCCAATCATTGCATAAGTAATTGGCACTAACCCAGCTTCGTTGTTATCGGTGACAGTTGTAGTCGTACCACCAATAGTATAAGAATCTAACGTCCACTTACCAGAAGTTGAAGGCGCATTACTCTTAATACTGAATTGACCATTAGCATCCGTCCAGTTGATATCAGTATTCTTATCCAAAGTTACCGTAACTGCATAACTTTTACCAGCTTCAGCGGTGAAATTAGTCCCACTAACAGCGGTTGAATCAGTAGCAGCAATCGCATTGCTCTTACCGATTGAACCAGCACCACTAGTTACTTCTGAAGTAGCATTGCTTGCAGCATCGCTTGTTGAGGCGTCACTAGTTGAAGCATCAGAAGTGATATTTACACTAGCATCACTAGATACCGTAACACTAGCATCAGAACTTGGTGATGTTACCGTTGGGGCAGTTTGATCAGTTGTTGCTGAAGTAGCAGCAACTGTCGTATCTTCAGCAACTGCCATTGCCCGAGTAGCTTTAGCAGTTGTGGCAGTCGATGCTGAAGTTGCGTTTGATGCAACGTCACTTGATGCAGCTGAACTGGTAGGCGTTGCCGTCGAAACAGTTGCAGCTGAAGCTTGTGAAGTACCTTGTGATGATTGTGAAGCTTCTGAAGTACCCTGTGAAGCAGTAGAAGTTGAACTAGTTGCAGAAGCAGCTGATACTGAACTGGTACCAGCAGATGCAGTTGAAGCAGATGCTTGTGAACTGCCTTGTGATGCAACTTGTTCGGTTTGTTGAGTACCACTGGTTTGAGTGGTATCAGCTGACGCATTAGTGTTGGCAAATACGAGGCCAGCAGCTAAAGCTAACGTCGTAGCCCCAGCGTAAACCCACTTTTTGCCATCTTTATACATCTTTACCCGGTAAACTGAATCGCCGGTCATTTTTTGATTGTCTTTTGACATTTCGGATATCCTCCCCGGACACATTTAACGAAATACCCCAATTACGAAAATGATGGGTGACACAATCATGCCAACCCACCATCTTCGTCACGACTATTCCCGTGTAGTGTCTAATACACCATTATTTTATTATCAGGTGCTTAGCTTTAAAGACTGCGATTAACTAGCCTTTGATTGCGGCAATAACGTTTAAGATAAAGCTGTGCAAGCCACCAAAGATGTCGTTTGAAACACTTGATGTGTATGATGATGTGTGCGTACCTGGTAAAATGTGAAAATCATTGAAGAAACTCATGGTTGTAATCTCCCTTTAATATATCAGTATTTGTTTTGAACGATTGACTAGCCTTTGAAAGCTGCGATCAAGTTCAAGATAAAGCTGTGTAACCCACCAAAGATGTCGTTTGAAACACTTGAAGTGTATGATGAAGTATGGGTACCTGGTAATACGTGAAAATCATTGAAAAAACTCATGATTGTATCCTCCCTGGATATAAGTAATTGGCTTAATTAATTTTTATGAGAACAAGCTCTTGATTGCTGGAATCAAGTTCAAGATGAATGAATGGAATCCACCAAAAATGTCATTTGAAACGCTTGAAGTATATGATGAAGTATGTGTACCTGGTAAAATATGAAAATCGCTAAAGAAACTCATAATTTGTATCTCCCCGTATTTAAAAATTAATGTTTTAAAGTAATTAGATTACTTTTTGAATGCTGCGATCAAGTTCAAAACGAATGAGTGGAAACCACCGAAGATATCGTTTGAAACGCTTGATGTGTATGATGAAGTATGCGTACCTGGTAAGATATGAAAATCATTGAAGAAACTCATGTTTGTTGCCTCCCCTACAAATTATTTTTTAAGAAGTGATTACTTCTTGAATGCTGCGATTAAGTTCAAAACGAATGAGTGGAAACCACCAAAGATATCGTTTGAAACACTTGAAGTGTATGATGAAGTATGCGTACCTGGTAAGATATGAAAATCACTGAAGAAACTCATGGATGTTGCCTCCCTTATAAATTAATTAGTTGATTAGAAGTAATAATTACTTCTTGAATGCAGCGATAACGTTCAAGACAAATGAGTGGAAACCACCGAAGATGTCATTTGAAACGCTTGAGGTGTATGAAGAAGTGTGAGTACCTGGTAAGATATGGAAACTATTGAAGAAACTCATGTTTGTTGCCTCCTGGCTAATTAATTGAATTTTATTGATGACCTAAAATTACTTTTTAAATGCGGCGATCAAGTTTAAAACGAATGAGTGGAAACCACCAAAGATATCGTTTGAAACGCTTGATGTGTATGATGAAGTATGGGTACCTGGTAATACGTGAAAATCAGTAAAGAAACTCATAATTAAATCCTCCCTTATAAAGTTATTAATTTCAAATTACATTGAAATTTGAATCGGTACTTGCTAATAGGCTTCACTCAGTCGGTCCGACCAACTTTCAAGCGTCCTGATGTTGAACGCTTGCGCTCGTCAATAGTGAATGAAGTTCAAGGATTATGTTCAATGGGGTGTTAAATAATTAAACCCCATATCTATATATTCCCTCATTAGCTGAATAATATCAAGACATTAATTGATTAATTAGGTAATTAATTTAATTATTTGACATTATTTTTTGAAAGCGGCGATCAAGTTTAAAACGAATGAGTGGAAACCACCGAAGATATCGTTTGAAACACTTGATGTGTATGATGAAGTGTGGGTACCTGGTAATACGTGAAAATCAGTAAAGAAACTCATAATTGAATCCTCCCCTCATAATTAGTTAACGGTTAATCTTGATTAGCCTTTGAATGCAGCAATCACATTAAGTACGAATTGATAGAAAGTACCTAATGGTTGGTTGCTAACAGAGCTTGTGTAAGAAGCAGTGTGCGTACCTGGTAAGATGTGGAAATTAGTAAACCAACTCATAATTGATAGCCCCCTTTTGATTGAATTATTTAACTGCCTAGCAAGCTAGGCTTGGTTAAAAAGTTAAAACTAGTTCTTAAAAGCAGCGATAACGTTAAGTACGAATTGGTAGAAAGTACCTAATGGTTGGTTGCTTACTGAACTAGTGTATGATGCGGTGTGCGTCCCTGGTAAAATGTGGAAATTAGTGAAAAAACTCATAATAGATATCCTCCCCAGATATTGAAATCCTAAGTAACAAAATGTTAGATCAGCCATGAAAAAGTTTTCGCTTTTGATGGTTAGATTACTGAACTATTTAAATCGCCTAGTCGCTTTAACATGCCACGTAATTCCCATTGATGAAGTGGTAATCCGCTGGTTAACCGCATGTGATCAGCCCCCTATTTAATCCAAGTAGCCTTCACATATTAGCCAAACAATAAACACAATATTAATAAACTGTTTTCATCATTCAGTGTGTATGTGAAACAAGTAACCTTGTTTACGGTTAAATATTAACCAAACAGAGGTACTTGCGTCAATGAAATGACTAATATTTGAATAAATTTAGCCCAATATCAGATTCAGACCTCAAATGTGCATAGTATGCAACAATTAGCGCATTAACCAACGATTCCCGTCATACTAGGGTTAGTAACCGTTTAAGGGGGCTAATCAATTTGACTTGACACCCCATAACAGCGCTTTAACCCTTGGTACGTCAATATTTACACATTCCCTTTTTTTGTTAATTTTCCCGTTAGTTAAATGGCTTACCTAACCATTTTATCCCCGTTATTCCTTGAAAAGTACCCCTAAAATGACCCATTTTCAACGATGAAAAAGGCACAAAACCGCCCCTATTTTTGACGTCAAAAGTTCCGATAACGCTTACTAATTCCTAGTATCGCCGACTCACGTTTACCGCTTGTACAAATTTCAGTAAAAAAAGAACGTGCCAATATTAATAATTGGTACGTTCTATTTAATAATTCATGGTAGATTGTAAAATTAATCCGAACGCTGTTCGGACAAAAAAGATCAGCTTC
>NZ_AYGX02000055.1 GCF_000498955.2 Lactiplantibacillus fabifermentans DSM 21115
TCAGGTTATGCTGAACAATTTGTCCAAAAATTCGGATTAAATTTGCAATCTACCTTGTAACAAATATAAATAAAACATCAACAGCCAATTCAACATGAACAATGTGGCTAGCGGGGTTCCTAAGGCCACCAGTTGATGTAACCGGGGCCAAAAGACTTGCGCCCCCGCTAAATCAATATTAATTAGAAAAATGACATTGGAAACCACGATGGCCGCATTGAACCAGAAAAAGGTGCAGACATAATAAAAGACTTCGAGTTTGATTCGCCATGGTGTCCGGTCAAATAAGTGTTTCAAATTGGCCATAATCACTTCATAATTACCCCGGGCCCAGCGTTTCCGCTGATTATAGTAGGCAAACAAGGTTTCTGGTTCTTGTTGAAATGCTTCGGCGCGATGTGCGAGGGCAATCAACTTCCCCGAACGCATCAAACTAAATGAAATTGCCGTGTCTTCCGTCAAGGCCCCGTTATTCCAACCACCAAGTTCTTGTACGACGGCTTTATTAATAATAAAATTGGTCCCCGGAATCCGCCCGATTTTAAACAATTGCCATAAACCGGTATGCTGAATCCGTTGAGTATTGACGATTTCTAAATTAATACATCGAGTTAAAAAATTTTGTTGGTAGTTCCGCGTCTTGTTGCGACCAAAAGCGGCCGCGTAACGTTCCGGATTTTCTAACACTTTTTGGACTAAGAAATACAAGGCATTCGTTT
Organism: Lactiplantibacillus fabifermentans DSM 21115; assembly: GCF_000498955.2. Classification (GTDB taxonomy): domain Bacteria; phylum Bacillota; class Bacilli; order Lactobacillales; family Lactobacillaceae; genus Lactiplantibacillus; species Lactiplantibacillus fabifermentans. The sequence goes on from NZ_AYGX02000055.1 coordinate 720, forward strand.
CAGGCGCGGCATCGGCATCATATACGCCTAAATATTCGCCGGTCGCAATCTTTAACGCATCGTTTAAGACCCCGGCTTTCCCACCGGTCCCGGTGCGTTCGATTACTTTCAAGTTACGCCCCTTAAATTCGGGCGTCTGCATCAAGTCCCGAATTTCTTGGGCGGTCGTATCTTGACAATTATCCGCATACATCAATACTTCCAAGTGGTCGGCCGGATAATGTAACCGTAAGATGGCCTTGACCGTATCTTGAATGACGAGGGCTTCATTATGCGCTGGTACCACGATTGAAACGTGGGGGTACCGTGCTAACGGCGGCAAGGTTTCAATATCGGTGTGATGCAGGTGTTTAAAAATAAAAATAGCGCCGCCAATTAGCGTCACTAACGTCATCCCAATCGAGATCCAAATCGTCATGATGGCAATCACATACAAACTATCGAGCATGATGGTTCCCCGTTTGATTGAAGCGCCGAACGGTCCGTTTAAAAATTAACCACCAACAGATTGAGAGGCCAATGACGGCGGCGCCAAAAACAATCGTAACGATTAAACTCACATCAAATAACCAAGCTAAATTTTCCATCGCGGCCTCCTATAAATATTCTTTGACGATATCAGTTTCGGCACTGCGGTCTAGTTGGGCCAACGTATCTTCAACGTTGCGATTATCGACCTTATCTTGCGTCGAATACGACACTTGCCCCATCCGCAACACCAGCGCATTACGGGCTAACCCGAATTCTTCCGCAATATCATTGATATGGTCTTTAATTTTTTGCTTCATAATCGGCGCATTATCGGCACCGAGCATCGGTGACAAAATCACAAAGCGGCCGTCATCCAAATAATATAACTGGTCGACCGTAAATAGCATCGACTCCAAATGCCGGGTGGTCGCGCGGAGTAAATCATTGAACCGGTCGTTACCTAAAAAGTTGATGACATTTTCTAAAAAATCAATTTTGACCATCGTCAACGTAAACCGATAATCATGCGCGTGATAATAAACGAGCTTTAATTCCCGTTGCACGTCTTGTTGTAACGCCGTTTCGTTTAACGCGCCCGTTAAGACTTCCAGGTCGGGCTTTTCTTGTTGGAGCTTCGCCAACTCTTGGGCGAGCGCCTTGCGTTTCAATAATTGATGATCCAATAAATACATCAAATAAGTAGTTAATGGAGTAATCGTCAATAACGCGATGGCCGCCCAAAAATACATCATCCGGGTATATGGCATGAGTAACATCAGCGCGCCCGCACTCATACTAACAAACGACAGTACTCCGCCTAAAATAATATAAATGGTACGACCTAAAAATAATCCTAGGCCAAATGCTGCCGCCACGAGTAAAAAGTTCACCCATGAGCCGCTAATAACACTTAGGTATAACAAAGTATATTGGTAAATTAAGATTAAAATCATGCCCCAAAACACAAAATTATCAATTGATTTTTGCTTCATAAAGCCCCATTAACTTCCTTTCATTCCGCATTCCTGCTCATTCGACTATCTCGAATTATACGCCTATTAATTATATTTTAAATTAACTGTCGATTATATTTATATATGCTGTCAGTCATAATTAATAGAGGTATTTATCTATTTAAGAATATGACTATTTTTTTGAAACAAGTTCGTTGGCTTCGAGTAACACGAAGGTCCTATGATAACGACATTAACCGTTGAGGAGGAATTTCAAAATGAGTAAAGTAATGATTATCGGGGCTAACGGGTCCATCGCCCAATTAGTAACGCAACAGTTATTAGCAACTACGACTGACGAACTCGTCTTATACTTGCGGCGGTCACAACAGTTGGCCAACTATGCCGACAATCCGCGCGTAACCTTAGTAACTGGTAGTTCTAGTGATACCGACCTACTGGCTCGCGCCATGGTCGATGTCGATGTGGTTTATTCGAGCCTAGGTAATGGGGTCCACTTAGATGAACAAACCCAACACGTCATTGATGCGATGCGCCAAGCGGGCAAGACGCGTTTCATCTACATCAGCGCACTCGGGGCTCATCATGAAGTTCCCGGTAAATTCGGTGACTGGAATGACGCCATTATTGGCGGCGAACTAGTCGGCTTTCGTAAAACTGCCCAACTGGTCGCAGAATCTGGATTAACTTACACCGAGATTCGACCAGCATGGCTCACTAACGCAAACGAAGTGGCTTATGAAACGACCGACTTAGTGACCGGCTTCAAAGGTACCGAAGTTTCCCGGGCGAGTGTCGCAGACTTTGCGGTCAAGGTCATTACCCAACCAAACACTTACCAAAATGCCAGCGTCGGACTCAATAAACCCAACACGGATGGTGACCGTCCTAGCTGGTATTAGTCTGCTAGTAACTACTTAAACTTACGTCATTAATTAAACCCGCCACCGGATGACTGCTCAAATCATTCGGTGGCGGGTTTAATTTGTTTTCAACTGCAATGTGACTTAACACTAAGTTTCCAAGTATTATTTCCCTTGATCGTATTCGCAATCTAAATCGAATATTACCGGGCCGGATTATTTTTAATGCCGGCGGGATCAGTGAAATCAATCAGACCTAAATTGTCATCAATCAGGCCACCTTCACCAGTTAATTGTAAGGTGTTTTGATGTTGATTCAACTTAATCGTCATCGTGTGTTGTAAGTCTGCAACTGAATAATCTTTGATGGCGACTGGTCCTAAATTTGATTCAATTAAGACATTGTAGCCGTCAATCGGCGCATCTTGGGCCACGATATTAATCGTGAATTGCGTTTGCATATGATAGGCGGCATGTTGCGAATAAATTCCCACGCCATCTTCAAAGGTCAATAATAACCGCTTCTCGCCCGTTAATTTGGGTTGGAGCTTGGCCATAACTTCCGGTGTAAAGGTTAAGTTTAAAGTTGTCATCATGAATTACCGCTTTCTAATTAAGTTGATGTTGGTCAATCAATGTCCGAATTTTAGTTTGGAGCAACAGTAAAGTGGCGTGATCAGCTGTTTTGAAACGTTGCACAAAATCATCGGCTTGAATATCGGTAGCGACATAGACTTGGTCCCCCGTAATCGCCGTGATTTGTAGGCCCGCCGACGTAAATTTGGCCGTATAATAGTTACCTTCAAAGCCTTCCGCCAATAATTCTTGCGCCCAGTTTTGTAGCCCTTGTTGAATGACCGCCGTTACCGACATTTGCCGGTCCTGCGCCAACGTTTGCGCTGCTGCTAGTGTCTGCGGAATTTCATACATATTGCCAGCCCCCTAATTATGGTTTAGTTGTCGTAAAAGTCGTACGAATGTTACAAACTCTGCGGGCGTAAAATCCCGCGTTAATTGTTGGTCAACGACACTCAACGCTGCATTTTCAGCCGCAAAGATTTCAGCGACGGTGGTTTTATCACTCAGCGTAATCAAGAAACTCCGCTGGTCATCGGGATTGACTATGCGTTCCACCAGTTCCTTTTTCTCGAGCCGGTTAATCAGCCCCGAGGTGGTCGCATAGCTGACTTGCAGCGCCCCAACAATATCACCGATGGGCGCAGTCTGCGCCGGTTGATTTTTCAAAAACTCGAGCACATCGGCCTGACTGCCTGTCATCCCATACTGCTCATAAAACGCATTACGGGCCGCTTCAAATTTTAAATTAGCTTGTTTGATTAAAAATCCTAATTTAACGTCATCATTGGTCATCCAATCACCTCGTTTATTTAGCACGCTAAATAAAGCAATAAATAAAAATCATTAATTTTATTTTCGCGCTTGTTGTGTTTGTTTTAAGCACATCTATACAATAGCACTTACTAAAAATAAGTCAACTAGTCAAATCGAAATATTTTTTTAAGTTCGTATGACCACTACCAAACAATCGCTAAAAAAGGCGAGTCTGGCCAAAAATCTTCGAACATAGACCTCCAGCAAGTTAACCTGTCTCAGACATCATCGCTTAATGTCACTTATTATTTAAACAACACGACCAAGGAGCCACCATAATTTAGTGGCAGCTCCTTGGTCGTGTCTGAGTGATAGATGCAATTAGCTGACCGTCACGGAAGTCGCTATGCGGGGGGCGTTAACAGGATTGGTCTGTATCCCGTTTACACCACGTACACTTTTTGAGACTTGGATTTCAGGCTCAAAAGCGAGGTTCAGGACCGCTTCTCAGGCTTGGACCGCTCCCCATGGCGGCTAGAATTACGGTCAGCTACTACCAGCATTCTGAATTAGCCTAATCCAATGCTGATAAACGTTTGCTTAATTTCAGCGGTTAAATCGGATAGCTTTGCCCCGTGGCTCATAGAACTCGCATATGAGTTTGGTTGAAACGTCAATTCTTCAGCGTAGCGGTCTAACACTGCTCGTTGCTGCAAATACAACGCATACTTTTTGCCGTGTTTTTTTAACTTCTTACGATTGTGCCGATCCAACTTATTAAATTCTTCTTTAGTAAGGCGAGTGTGCAGCGCTAACTCACCATATTCTTCTTCAACAATGCGATTGTGTCGAGCCAGCTTATCCAATTCTTCTTTAGTCATCGTAGCCATTATAAAAGCCTCCTAAAATTTGGTATTAAAAAAACCGCCTGGTATTCTCTCCAAGCGGCGCCTTCTTAGGAGAATATCCAACCTACATTGGAGCACGTTGCCGCTGACGCGGTACGTTGCTGCTGGCTCATCGTGTGTAGTCACTAACCAGACTCTTGATATTCAAACGATTAATTTAATTATTGCTATTCTAGTCGCTATGACTAATTTTAGCAAGCCTCATGACTAACTTATTGCAACCACTTATTGGTGCGCGCAATCTTAATGGCTTCTAGCCGACTGTGCACGCCTAATTTACTAAAAATAGCGGATAAATAATTGCGGACGGTGCCGGCTGATAAAAATAATTTAGCCGCGATAGCTTTAGTCGGCAAGCCTTCATCAGCTGCCACTAAGACCGCCATTTCCCGGTCAGTCAATGGATTATGAGCAGCCGTTAACATATTGACCACCAATTCAGGTGCATAAATCGTCTGGCCAGTCATAACTTTCCGAATCGCAGCAATCAAGTCGTCGCTCGGACTATCTTTCAATAAATACGCCGCCACTTGCGCGTTAACAGCCCGTTCAAAATAGGCCTGTTGTGCAAAAGTCGTTAAGATAATCGGCTTGGTCAGCATTTGAGCTGCTTGCAGCTTATCGGCAACATCCAAGCCCGTTAACTTGGGCATTTCAATATCTAAAATCGCGACGTCTGGCGTCAAACGCTGGAGGTCGGCCCAAGCTGCCGCCCCATCCGTAGCACTGCCGACGACGTGTAAATCATCTTCTAATTCTAATAATTGCGTCAACGCGGAATTTAACATACTCTGGTCTTCCGCTAAATAAACGGTAATCATGCCAAGCCCTCCTTTGGAATCGTCACTGAAATCTGGGTACCGCGCGTTTGGGGGGCAATTGCAAACGTGCCCTGTAACGCTGCCAAGCGGGCTTGCATGCCCGTCACGCCATTCGCCCCCGGCCGCGTATAATCCTGACTGCCACGACCATCGTCTTGAATCTTAACTTCAAACTGGGTCGCCGTACTATTGAAAATAATCGTGACTTGGTGCGCGTGAGCATGCCGGATAACATTGGTGATTGCTTCCACGATCACTGCCGCCAAACAGCCTTGAACCGCTGTGGGCCATTGCGTCGCCGCCGCTTCCCCCGTGGTCGTTAACCAGATATGCTGGCTAACTAAATTTTGATTTTGCGTCAATAACGCTTCACTGAGCGACTGCTGATGCAGATCATTGACAATCGAACGCACCAACTGTAAGTTATCGCGACTAGTCTGCGCAATGTCGGCGAGTTCTGGGGCGACCTGCGCTGGATTTTTAGTAAGAAGCTTATTGGCGAGTTCTGCTTTGAGCGTAATCATTGAGAAACTCTGACCTAACGTATCATGCAAATCCCGGGCGATGCGTTCCCGTTCATCCCGTTGCACAATGACTTGCAGCCGCCGATTAGTTTGCGCCAAATTTTGACGTTGAATCGCGGAGCGCGCAAAGACATACGACAATATTGGCGACATGATGGGAAATAACAAGCCCATCAGATTATAATTGACCGGATCAAACCACCGGGGATTCAACAAATAGTCGTGCCACAAGCCCACGACTAGAATCGTATAATACGTCGCCGCAAACCAATAGAATTGCTTTTTGGGGTGCCGAGCCAAAATAAATGACACTTGCCAGGCCGGATAAACCAACAAATAATTATTCGCGTCAAATAACGCAAAGGCCCCCGTGACGATCAATTCAGCCGGAATCGTGACCGGATGCCAAGCCGGCTTTTCAGCCACTAAAATATAAATCACCAAAAAGACGCCCAGCATTCCCAGCCAGAAACGGTCCCACCATGTGGCGACGCCCATCACTGAGAACGGCAAATAAACTAGCCAAATATAATTTGACCAGTTCAATTGCTTCAACCGTGTTTTTATCCTATGCGTTGACAAAGCCCCCACCCCATCTTAACTGTCGTCGTGCGACCCAAGTGACCACGACACTTAGGCCAATTAGCCAAATTAGTAGTCCCATTAAATTCGTTGGTTTCAGTGTACCATGAGTCATGACCGCACCCAACCACTCATTCACATAATACGGCGGCAACTGTTTACCAATCGTTTGAATCCAGTTTGGTAACATACTAATCGGCCACCAGAGCCCACTCACAATCGCCATCGGAAAACCAATTAAATTGCTGGCCACACTTAGTAATTCCGTGCGATTAATAAACGATAAGCAGACGCCCAATAATAAGATTGGGATTTGGCCGACCACCACAATTAATAAGACGCTAAACCACTGACTAAGGTTTAACTGGACGTGATTGACCACCGTGGCGATTGTCCCCAAGACAGCCACCGATAAGCCATTCATCACTAAACTCCAGCATGCCAAAGAAGTATAATATGCGCGCAAACCGTGCGCCGTTAACTGCAACCAGCGCACGAGCCCTTGTTGGCGATCACGCATCAAAATATTAGCAATGCTAAACAGTGCATTAATCATGCCACTGTAAACAATCATACTGCCCATATATTGCAAGTTGAACCGCGCTTGCTCCGGCGAACTCACCGTCACCATCACTTTGGTGAACAACACATAAAACATGGCGGGCATCAGGAGTGAGAAAAACTGAAACCCGGCATTGCGTAGCACTAGCCGTCGACCATCAAATTTTAATTCAGTCATTAAGGTTTTCATGATGCCGCCTCCGTCGTTAAATGAATAAAGATATCTGCCAGCGATTCGCGTTGCACCACTAATTGATGTAACGCCCCCATATTCGGTGCCAATGCTGCCATCGTCGCATCACTATCTTCAGTACTCAAATGTAACGTTTGTTGTTGCTTGGTCGCCGCCGTAACCCCGGGTAAACTCGTAAAAGTCGTGACCGGTAGCGTCGTTTGAAAGCTGATTTCCACTTGTTGATACGCGTGTTGTAACTCTTGGAAAGTCCCTTGAAAGCTCAATTTGCCTTGTCGCAAAAATAAAATCCGGTCAGCGACATCTTGAATCTCCGTCAAATAGTGACTCGTAATAATCACCGTTTTACCATTCGCTTGCCAAGCCCGAATTTGTTGCCAAAAATGTTGCTGCGCCGTGGCATCCATCCCGACCGTGGGTTCATCTAAAAATAACAAGTCGGGATTATTAACGAGCGCGGCCGCCGCCATCACGCGCCGAATTTGTCCACCAGATAAGGTATTCAACCGCCGTTTGGCAATACTAGTTAGTCCCAACTGCTGTAAAACGGCACTGACCGCTTGCGGCTTGGCAACTTGATTCGCCATTAACGTGACTAGTTCGCGGACGGTCACCCCGGCAATGACTAAATTACCTTGATGCATCGTCCCAATTTTTGCTTTCGCAATCGAACTACCTGGCTGCGTCCCAAATATTTTTACCGTCCCGACTTTAGCCGGTAACGTCCCCAATAACAAATTCAACAGCGTCGTTTTGCCGGCACCATTTTCCCCAATTAACCCAATAATTTCACCGGCTTGAATCGACATCGTGATATCATTCAAGACGGCTTGTTGACCGTAGCTAAACTGTAAGTGTTGCGTTTGAATGATGGTGGTCATTTTAACTCCCCCTTTGATACTTATAGTTTAGTCAATTAGGTTGTCAGTTCGTAGTTCCAACTGTCATGACTTTCAAGTGACATTTGTCATATAACCAATAAAAAAGTCGTCCAACAAAAGTTCATCAGACGACTTTGATAAAAATTAATCTTTCGAATTCACCGCAACCGGCCGCGCTAACCAAATCAAACCGGCCAATAAACCTAAGCTCACTAATACCATTAAAGCCCCAAAGAGCGGTGTCCAGGTCAGACCGAGGCTCGTCGTAACTTGCCCACCAATCCCTGAACCAAGCGCAATTCCAATATTAAAAGCCGAGATATTTAAAGCCGACGCCATCGTAATATCTTGCGGTGTATGCTGTTCAGCTAACTGAACAATGTAAAGTTGCAGCCCCGGCACATTCATAAACGCGAAGATACCCATGGCAAGAACGGTGAATAACCCGAGCCAATGACTGTGGGCCGTCACCGTTAAGACTAATAAGGTGATTAATAAGCCGACAAACATTTTGAATAGTGCCACTAGTGGGCGTTGATTAGCCCAGCGACCACCTAGCGTATTGCCCAAGGCGACCATTAAGCCATAAACGACCAAAATAACGACGACCGCACTCGCCGACCAACCCATGGCATTTTCCAATAATGGGGAGAGATAAGTGTAGGCGACAAAAGTCCCACCATACCCTAACGCTGTCACCAGCAATGCTAATAATAACTGCGGATCGGTTAAAATCCGGCCAATCCCCCGCGCGGTTGCGGGTGCTGGTAATGGTAAGTTACGCGGAACTAACCAATAATTCGCTAATAATCCAATGACGCCAATGGCACTAATGAAGATAAATGACCACCGCCAACCGCCTAGTTGACCAATCATCGTGCCCAACGGAACCCCGGTGACGGTCGCTACGGTCAAGCCAGTAAACATCACCGCGATGGCGGAAGCCCGTTTTTCAGGCGCCACGACATCGGCCGCAATCACCGACGCCACCGTCATGCAGATCCCATGGGCCACGGCCGCCACGACCCGACCAACTAATAACACCGTAAACGTGGGTGCCAACGCCGCTAATAAATTCCCGATAATGAATAAACTCATAATGAGTAGCATTAACCGATGGCGATTCATCCGGCCAGTTAATAACGTCATGACTGGTGCTCCCACCATAATGCCTAACGCATAAACGGACACGGTCAACCCGGCTTGGGCCAACGTGATATGAAAATTCGCCACTAACAGTGGCATCAAACCAACACTTATAAATTCGGTAGAACCAATCGCAAACGCACTAATGGCGAGCGCTAATAAGGTCCAAGTTGCATTAACTTTTTTACTCATTTTTTATTCATCCTCCAATACTTGCTAACGTGATAAATAATGATTATACTAGCAAGTAACTTTTCGACAAGTACCCACTTTAAAGTGGGATACCCACCAAAAAGTAAGTATGGATAAGGAGGTGTTTTTCGATGGCTACTAAAACCTATCAAATTGGCGTGGAAGCCACGATGGAGGTGATTGGCGGTAAATGGAAGTCAATTATTCTCTGTCATTTACGTCAACAACCGATGCGGACTAGCGAACTGGAACGCGCCATTCCGCAAATTTCACAAAAAATGTTAGTCCAGCAACTCCGAGAATTAGAAGCGGCTAATGTGATAAAACGGCACGTCTATCAAGAAGTCCCACCACATGTTGACTATCAACTTACCGATTACGGCCAAAGTTTGTCCAGCGTGTTGCATTCATTATGTGTCTGGGGTGAAAGCAATATTGACCGGCGGCGCGAGCAAGGCGAAGATATCGACTTGCTGCATCGCGATGATTTATAAATCTAGGTATCAAAAAAGTCCAGCTGACAACACGTCACTGGGCTTTTTTTGAATTTTATAACGGTTGATAATCCTGACCCAACATCTTTTGGGCTTCGGACGTTTGAACCATGACACCCTCACAAACATGTCCTTGGGCATAGAGCGCCACGTAACTTTTACTCATCGGATTAGCAGCCGTCCGCGTCATCGCCGCAAAAACTGTTAGAGCCGCTTGATCACTTTCAGCCGGTCCCGGTAACATCAATAATGGCAACCGGTGTGGCAAGTTCAAGTCATGCTGGGCCTTAAATTGAAGCAACTGCAACAAATGGCAAAAGTGAATGGCTTGCCAAATGCCCCGACTGTATTTGGTCGTTAATTCATCGCCGAACGCGGTATTTTTTGCATAAACAACGAGTTGGCCATCGTTGACAAAGTAATTGACCCAACTTAATAACTGTTGAAATTCAGCGGCGGATTCACGCGCAATGATTTGTAAATCTGGCGCCAAAATTTCAGCCATTTCGCCGCCCAGCAGCTGACCGTCACTATCAAACTTCAACGCCACTTCAGTATTTAAGCATTGCGGATTTTGGGTCACTTTTTCAACAATATCGTCGAAATCATCACCCGTTTTAACCATCTTCAACAAGTAATAATTAGCAGTCGCTGACGCCCCCACTTGTTCACGAATCGTCGCCATATTTTGTTGTAGCAACTCGTACAATTGGGCCACACTATCTTTCAGATTACGTACCAGCTGGCGATAACTATTCAAGCCATCCTGATCTTTAAACACTAAAAAGACAGCATCCAATTGATCCTCATAAACAAACCTAAACTCTACCGACATCTGTATATTACCGTCACCGTATTCGGTATCGTCATCGGCAGCCGTATCCATCAAATCAGTATTAGAAGAATTATTAAAGTCAGCGTCAAAAACGTCCGCGGCCGCTTCGGCTTGGTCTTGAACCGCGGCCATTAACTGGCGCGCTTTCGTCATCTTCTGCCGCCGCTTTTTAAGTTGCTTAGCCAGTTGCTGTCTCTCAGCCGGTGATAGTTGTTGCTCCTGGCTGGTTGATTCTTCAACCGTTGCGGATTCAGCCCCCAGCTCGTCGGTCGATGCCGTTGCCGGTTGTTCTTCACGAAATTTCCCCATCTCATGAATGAACCAGGCGACCCCCACGATTATAATAAGTATGATTACTGTCATCATGCTACCCCTTTATCCTTACTTTTAACTATCTTTTAGTATAGCAAACCCCGGTGCCTTTTCCGGCTAATTTTTGGACATAAAAACGCCGAACCAATTTGGCCCGACGTAGCTGGTTACTTGTCGACAATTTTTAACAATGCTTGTAAATCCGCTTGCTTATTCAAAATAGTGACCAAATATTGGCCTTCCTTTTGGTATCCCATAGCTTCAAACACCTTAACTTCCGTCTGGTCGTTGGCCGTCGTGGTCATTTGTAAATCGGCTAATTTAGCAAAAACATTCACGCCCGGGTTGGCATCAAACATCGCGGCAAATTCAGGTAACATTTCACCTAAAGGCAAGTTATTCGTGTAATTGCCACTACTGAAATAGGCATGTAAGCAATAAATCAAAATGGCGCGTTCATACATGGATAACGTTGCTAATTGCTTGTTTAAATCTGACTTCATCTTTTAACCATCCTCGTTTTTGACTTCTCAAATATCATAGCACACCTCATCAATCCGGCAAAAACAGTCACCAAAATGGTGCGACCACAAAATTGTCGTCGCACCATTTCAAATAAACCATCAATTTAGTTGTACTTCAGCGGTAATGCTCAAGCAATCAAAAACGGCTTCTAATTATTCCCAATCATAGTCGGTCGGGTCTTGTAAGCCGCGGCCAGTCGCCTTGTCCAACATAATCCGTTGTTCAAAGTGCGCCACGTTACGCTTCGTTGCTTTGACCATATCCGGATTGACAGAAACATAATCAATCCCACTTTGAATCAAGAAGTTCGTGAAATCTGGGAATTCAGACGGTGCTTGCCCACAAATTGACACCGTCTTACCATCCTTGTGTGCCGCTTTGATTAAGTGGCGAATCGCCCGTTTAACCGCCAAATTCCGTTCGTCAAAGAGACTAGCGACCGTATCGTTATTCCGGTCACAGCCGAGCAACAACATCGTCAAATCGTTTGAACCAATCGAATAGCCATCAATAAACTGGTTGAATTGGTCGGCCAAAATGATATTTGATGGAATTTCGGCCATCATGTAAACTTTAAAGTCGGCATTCCGGACTAAACCTTGGTCGCGCATAATATCAGTGACTCTTTGTGCTTCCGCCACCGTCCGGACGAATGGAATCATCACGTTCAAGTTCTTCAAGCCAAACTCGTTCCGAACTTTCTTGACTGCAGCCAATTCCAACTTGAATGCGTTGATATACTTCGGATCATAGTACCGTGAAGCACCCCGCCAGCCTAATAAGTCAGCTGGTTCGTGTGGTTCAAACTTTTCGCCGCCCTTGAGTTTGCGATATTCACTGGACTTGAAGTCCGATAACCGCAAAACGACGGGCCGTGGCGCCATGGCCCGCGCGACTTTGGCAATGCCATCCGCCAACATATCGACGACTTTTTCAGGATGGCCTTCTTCAATCAAATAGAGTGGATGTTCATGGATATAAGTCGTCCAAAGGAATTCTTCACGCATCAAGCCAATCCCATCGGCGGGTAATGATGAATACTTATCCGCTAATTCCGGATCACCTAAGTTCATCATGACGCCCGTCGCAGTCGGTGCAAAGGTTTCGGCCGCCACCACTTGACCAGTGACCGGCGTTGCGCTTTTGGCTGACTTGAATAAGCCCGCGACTTTGCCTTGATAAACGACCCCATTTTTCGCATCGACAGTGACCACATCGCCGGTCTTCAAAACGTCCGTGGCGGCCACGTGGCGACTTTCAGTCCCAACAATACATGGAATCTGCATTTCCCGCGAAACAATCGCGGCGTGACATGTCATCCCACCATTATTGGTGACAATGGCCGCTGCCTTCTTCATTGCGGGTACCCAGTCAGGTGACGTCATTAAGGTAACGAGAACTTCGCCTTGCTTGAACTTATCGATGTCTTTGGGATTATCGATAACGTGGACCACGCCGCTCGCTAATCCAGGACTAGCAGGGAGCCCCCGGACAACGACTTTGGCATCGGCTTCAGCAACGACATTTTCATCTGTCGGCGCCGCCTTTTGTTTATTACGTTGTGACCAAACCGTTTCGGGCCGCGCTTGCACAATCCAGAGCCGGTTCGTATTCGTGTCTAAGGCGTATTCCATATCCATGTAACAGCCATAATGTTTTTCAATTTCTTGCGCATAGCCCGCCAACTCAATGACCTGACTATCCGTCAAAACTTGCTTATCTTGTAAATCAGCTGGCACCACTTGTTCTTTAGTCCCACCATTAGCAACCCGCATCAACTCAACCGGTTGTTTAACGATGTTGCGTTCCACGATTTTCATCGACTTTTTATCGATAACAAAGTGGTTCGGCGTTACTTTGCCTAACACAATGTATTCGCCTAAACCGCGAATCCCATCAATCACAATCTTAGTATCATCGCCATTAGCCACATTAACTGAGAACATAATCCCGGAAGCCTTGGAGAAGACCATCATTTGAACGGCCGCCGACAACGCCACTTTTTCATAAGGAAATTGTTGCTTATGACGATAATAAGTTGCCCGGTCAGTAAACAGTGACGAATAGCACTGTTGCACCCGGTTGACCACATCCGCGGCCCCTTTAATATTGAGGTAGGATTCTTGTTGGCCAGCGAATGACGCATTAGGTAAATCTTCAGCGGTAGCAGAAGACCGGATGGCAACGAACGGATCCGACTGACCAACTTTGTCAGCCAAATCAACGTAGGCTTTTTGAATATCATTCGCCAAATCCGTTGGCATGGTTGCGCCAACGATTAAATTACGAATTTGTTCACAGGTCGCATGTAGTTCGTCGGAATCTTCGTAGTCTTTAATGCCGTTAAGCAATGCGTTGACTTTATCATTTAACCCCGTCGCCTGCATAAAATAGCGATATGCCCGGGCGGTTGTGGCGAAACCATAAGGGACTGGCACATCCATCGAAGAAGTCATTTCACCTAATGACGATGACTTCCCACCAACCAAATTGACATCTTGACGATGTAATTCGTTAAACCATAAAACATTTGCATTTTCGCGACTACTCATGATATTGCCCCCTTGAAACTTAACATCAAAATTCAACAAATAAGTTCAAAAGAATGAAAGCGCTCTCTTTTACGGCTTCATTGTAGTTCACTCCTGAACAAAGTTAAAGTCGTTTTCTTAAATTTATTGATGAATTGATTAAAAATACACTTATATCAGTCATTCGACTGTCATAATATTTTGTTCATCGTCGCGCCTTATAAGATAGTGCATTCCGTAATTCAATGATACTATGTGATATTTTTAATTAGGTTTGCGAACATTCATTTTCAAAAGAGTGTGACAACAGGCGGTTAGTTTGCGAGCATTAACGTGGAATCAGCCATCATGACCGGTCTTTGGGCATAATGGCTGATTCCGGGTTAAGCGGAACAAACTGCCTGTTGTCACACGTTTCGACCATAAAAATAGTAAATTCATTCAAAGTAATTATCTAAACAGACACCAGCCCTGCTTACTAGTAATTATGCTGAATAATGAAGATATTTTAAGGCCATGTATTGATTATGATATAGTGAGCACAGAAATAAACAATCTCAAGCAATTAGACCTATTTATAAGAAATACGAGGTGAAACTACATGAGTAATGACTGGTTTGATGAGTGGCGGTCAAACTTTAAGCCGCTTGATATAGAGCATGCCAATGAAGAAGAACTTTTGCACTATCGAATGTTGGGTATGACTGAGCATGATGAAGAACGAGTGCTTAAACGAGCAAAAGAATTAGGAATTTGGTCAGAAATTAACAAAGCGTAAGTCACAATGTTACGTGATGTCCTCGCCGCTACCTTTTATTTCCCAACCCCATAATCTAAAACGACCATCTCTGCCATCGCAATTTCACGATACAAGATGTTAAAGATGTCTTCATTGAGAACATGTTCGGTTTCATATTGTTGTAATAAGTAGTCCCGTTCGGCTTGGAAAACGCCGCGGTAAATCACCGTCAACTCCCGAATCTGAGCCGAGGTATATTCGGGATGCTCCACCATCCGGCGCCATTCTTTGACGAATTGGCGTACCGTCGTATGGCCGTTTTGCGATTTCAAATCAAACGTGACGGCTTTTTTAAATTCTTCAGACGTATCCATCGCCCATAACGCCGCCACGCCGGTTTCAATCATCCGTTGGCGCGTCTGATTCATCCGCTTGGCCGCATCGGTATCGTCTTCGACTTTGGGCAGTAACCAACGGAAAATAATCGTCGGCACTAGCAAGCTTAAAATAATCAATAAACTTTCTGACATCAGAACTAAGTTAAAATCGGCCGTTTTGACTTGCGTTTCCGCCACCGTAAATGCTAATGCAAAGGTCACGGCTCCGTGAATTCCGCCGAGAGCAAAAATCCACGCTTCCCGGTTAGCGATGTGATGGACCAACCGTACATACCCATAACGGGCTAACAAGTTGGCTAAATATAAAATAACGCCAATCGTTACCCACAGCCATGAGCTACTAGTAGTCACCGACTTATCTAACGTCGTCCGCACCAACATAATCCCTAATACTAAGAACACGACACTGTTTAAAATATCGCTTAACAAGCTAATTAATTGGTAAATATCACTCGCTAATTGCGGATTTGCTAAGGCACTGCGCTCACCTTCCGCGTTGTGCACTAGGCCCGCAAAGACAACTGCAATAATTCCTGAAACGCCTAATGCTTCGCCACCAAAGTACAAAATAAACGGCGTCATTAAATAAATGATTTTTAGCGGCGTCCCATTATTATACGTGTTATTAATAAAATTGAGTTTAGACCGCAACATCAACTGGCGAAGATACACGATTACTGCACTAACGACCCCACCAAAAATAATGCCGCCACCAGCGGAATAAATAAAATCCCATAATGTTTGCGAATAATTGATATAACCATTGACGTACCACAAGATCGCCATATTTAGCAAAATGATGCCCGAAGCATCGTTGAATAATGATTCCAATTTTAAGTTAGTCGCCGTCCGCGCCGGTAATGTCCGCCCCATCGTTACCGATTCAGTGGCGGTCGCATCGGTCGGCGTGCTTATAGCGGCCAAGATAAAGGCTAGTGGTAATCCTAGGCCGGCTAACCAGCTAGTCCCCAAACCCGCGACGACGGCACATAAAATAACCATCCCCACCGTCATACTAATGATGCCCCGTACATTACGACCAACTAAGTTCAGCCGCGTGTTTTGCCCTTCAAAATAAAGTAGTGGCGCCACAATTAAGCCAATAAACACCTCGGAATTGAATTGTTCGACGAGGCCGTTCAACAATGGCACCACCGCAATCAGCGCCCCAATCAGCATGCTGACGTAGTTCACCGATAGTCGGGGCAACCAACGCCGGTTAATGACAATGCTGACCATCGCCGCTACGACTAAAACGGCCGTGGAAATAAGTAAGCCCATCTCGACACCCCTTTTTTCATAAATTTAACTAATATTCATTATTATTGGTTTGTTGAGGGATGTAAATTATAAACACTCCATTACTAACCGATTACTATTACATAAATGAACAAAAAAACACCTACCAATCATCTACGCGGTAAGTGCTCTTTCAAAAAATAACTTAGGCTTGTGAATCAGTTGACTCGTCAGCTTGTTCAACCGTTGCCGGCGCTTCTGGTTCTGAGCCAAACAAGATTTTCATGACAATGACTAGTAAGGCTACAATTGCGACCAACACCATTAGTACCGCCACAGCTGCAGCGCCAAAAAACAACATATCTTTAGTCGCACTAGCAGCTGAAACTGTTAGGGCTAAATAAGCCACCACCCCAAATAAAATTGCAATAATACTAGCATCCAAAAAGGTCCGAACTGATTTTGAAATATTGAAGTGGGCAATCGCATTAGTAATAATATTAATAATAGCTAAAATCGTAATCAACGCGAAAACAGCCCCTGCAAAACTAATCATCATATTTACTTGCGCATCTTCAACCAGCATTCCGGCCCCAAATAAAACACAAGCAATCAAATACGTGACAATGCCGACCTTAGTAAATGAGCCTAAGCTCCGAATCGACTTACGATCAACTAATCCCCAAATCACAATTAACAAAATACTGATCCCTAAAACAACAAATGGCATGTCAAATTTCCTCCCTTAGATTCGTTAATTTTAACATAACAATAATGCTTATATATAATTTATTTAATATATGGAATCAGAAAGTGCTAATCGATAACTGAGAGATTACAGTCAACTTTCGTTCGTCAAGTCCGAAAGTTGACTTCTATTTTCAAAAAACATACGCTCTTGGTAGATTGTAAAATTAATCCGAACGCTGTTCGGACAAAAAAGATCAGCTTC
>NZ_AYGX02000056.1 GCF_000498955.2 Lactiplantibacillus fabifermentans DSM 21115
AGGAAGCTGATCTTTTTTGTCCGAACAGCGTTCGGATTAATTTTACAATCTACCTCGTAGCAATAAATTGTCAATCGAATGTTAAATATGCTCACAACGAGCTTGTGAACAATTTTTTAATTATAAAATCAAAAATGGCACCCCAGAAGCAACCACTTCTGATGTGTCATTTACCCTTATCTTATTGGTCATGTGCCACCGCGCGTACTTACTCATGACGATGTTTCCGCATGTAACGTTGTAACTGCTCAATTACTGCTAACAACTTGGTCGCTTGGGGCGTACTCAATGACGGTCCCAATTGCGCAATTAATTGGGACGTCATGCGTTCGCCCGTTGGTGTTAACAGCAACACCCGATAGCGTCGGTCAGTTTCCGTTGGCTTGGTCGCTAACCAGTGCCGGTCTACTAAGGGACCAATATTTTGTGCGAGTGATGCTTTGGAAATATCGAAAGCCTTAGCAATCGTTTGTAACTGTGTCTTTGGATGTTGTTGAACGTAGATCAGAATCCGTAATTCGTTTAAGCTGAGCCCCGTCGTACGACTCCACTTGGCATTTAAGCGCTTAATTTGACGTTCCAAGCGCATAACTGCTAGCAAACAATTAATCTGATCATCAACCATATGATCCCCCTCTTTGCGTTTAAAAAAATTATCGCCATGGTGGTCGTAAAAAAGCTTTCGTTTCGCACGATTTTAAAAAAAATCGTGCGAGCTATTTCCGACTATAACACTGGTCAGACAATGACTAGTGTTCGTTAAGTAAACGAATAAATGACGATAAAAACTATCATGGTAAGTTTTCGTTGGCACGATTCTTTTTAAAATCATGCGAACCATTCGCCAATGTCACGCTTATATTAACAAAGTTATTATTGCATATAACTATTGGTCGTACAAGGATTCATCCCAAGCCGCACCAAAAAATATGCTAATCAAGCGATAACTCACACTTAATTAGCATATTAGCCATAACTCGTTTAATTAGCAGTAATCCGCATACGCCCGTTGCGTTTCGAATGATACAAATTTTGGTCCACCCGATTATAAAAGTCCGCTGGGCCCCCATCTGCGACCACCATGCCAGAAACGCCCACTGAAATTGAAATTGGAATTTGTTGATCTTCATATTTCACATCCAAGTGGTTGATGGCGGTAAAGATTTGCCGCACAATCGACGCCGTACTTTCGACATCGTACCCGGGGAAAATAACGTTAAATTCCTCGCCCCCGGTTCGATAAAACTTCACTTGATCATCATTTTCATCAATGACGGTCTGCGTAATCATGGCCACTTGTTGCAACGCGGTCACCTGCCAAATGCCCATAAGTATCGTTGACGTGCTTGAAATGGTCAATATCAAACATCATCATCGATAAGTTCAAATGGTTTTTATGGCTATCCGCAAATAAAAGGTCAATTTCATCACTGTAAGCGGCATAATTTTGCGTCTTCGTTAACGCATCATGATTGGCGAACTGTGCCAAACGTAACTTAAGTTCACTATCATTGGTCAACATCGTGACGTAGACGTATAACAAGGCCTCAAAAATGGTCAAGTAAATCCATTCTTGGAAATACGTCGACCACGGCAAACTAAATTTAAACTTCATCCACATCCATAATAGCCCGCCAAAACCAATCCCGGTGCCCATATAATAGACCCACGCATATTTTTGGTTGCGATAGCGATGGCGGGAGCGATTAAGCGTCCAAAAGAACACCGCCATCGTAATGGCTTGCCCCCACGACTCCCAATAACCTAGCGACTGGTTGAATACCATGAAGATGAGGACCACCGGGAAAAACGCGTAATATGGTAAGTGAATATTTAAAAAATACGCACAAAAAGTCATCGCAATCATTTGAAAATTCATAAATTGCCAGCCATCAGACTGACCAATAATCAGTGATTGCATACTAAACACAAACACCAGCATATAGAGGACCCCGTGCCACGAATTGATCACATCGTCAGCGACCTTGATGTGATGCGCGTGAAACACGGAAACAATCCAGTTATATAACACCCAATACAGGGTCAATACCCCGAGGATAAAAAATATGCTGGTAATAAATGGCGGCACGCGCCAATACGACCATGTCATAAATCGAATCCTTCCTTATCCATGCACTGCCGAACAACCATCATTGGGCAATCAAGCGGGGTTTCCCATAAAAGTAACCTTGGTGCCGTTCAATACCGAGTTGTTCCGCCATCAATTGATCACTTTCGTCTTCTACGCCTTCTAAAATGAAGTCGAGACAATATTGTCGGGCAATCTGATGCCAGAAGTTTAAGGACGCTGGAATCTGATCCGCGCGCCCGTGCATGCGGAAGTTTTGCATGGCAAATTTAATTTGGTCGACAAATGGCAGTAAGTGATGGATGTTGTTGAACGTATTGGACCCCGTCCCGACATCATCAATACTTAACTGAATCCCATATTGGTGGAAAAACAAACTGTATTTCTGAATTTCCGCCAATGTCGGGTTTTCAGTAAACTCAATCGTCAATGCGGCGGGATTCAAGCGTTTCTTCAAATAAATAATCGTCCCCAGCATCGATGGATCTTCAGCTTGTTCCCGATTTAAATTCAACGCTAACACTTGATTCGTGGCTTTAGTCGATAATTGTTGGGCAAGCTCTTCTAAGAGCTGCGCCTGCTTGACTAACGGCAGTTCCGTAAATCTTTCAGGGACGACCCACTGACCGCCATCGGTTTCTTTTCGTAATAATAACTCATAGCCAAAGACATTTTTTTGTCGTTGGTCCACTTGGGGTTGCACAAAAAAACGATACATCTGATCAAAAGCCTCATTTCTAAAAAAGCGCTGCATAAAACTTGCGGTAAGTTTAGGATAGCGTTTAAACTGATTGAATTCGATATTTAATGTCCAAATAATACCAAATTTAAGTCGACATAACCAGTACTAATTCCCGTCACCAACCGCCACCAAAAATTCGTTTTCCTAGTTTGTACATTATGTAAAACAATAGTGCAAAATAAGGCCTGGGTGTCAGTTCGGCAGTGACCAGCTTGACGCCACCCGATTAATTTCCGCATGCCGATGTGGTTACCACTCCCTGAGCCACCTGCATACCGTTAAGACCAGCCCAGTAAAATTCGCAACGGTCTGCAACCGTCCCGGCAAAATAATTGGCTTTTTAGCTTAAATCCGGCACTGACAGCGGCAATTGTGACGCCAGCCGCCTGAAACCTTGGCAGCCAGACGAGCCAATTAGTCATTAAGCCCGCCCCTGTTCGTGCGCTCCTTCACCTTGTTAAATACTGACATACCACCAATTATCGTCACTTTTAGCCGCTGCCAGTACTGCGTAATAATTTTATGAACCCATTGAACCATTACTGGGGTACGCGGACGAAATAAAATTTTTGTCAACGACGCCCCCGACCTCATCAACGCCCCGCTGGCATCATGGCGCAACGACTCGGCCAAATAACTTTGACGAACATGCCCCGATTAATGGGACTGGCATCTTCAAACGGGCCTAGCGTCAATTAAACAAGCCATTCACTGAAAATCGACCTTTCAGTGAATGGCTTGTTTGTCTGCCTATTAGTCCTGTCAGAAAGTGGCGTAAGGGGCCAGTTGTGCTAGTTAACCCAAACAATAGCATCATTTTTCAGCTGACCCGCTGTCCGGCAACCTAACCGTCATTGGTACCAGCCTATTAAACTGACTGCACCGTTAACGCCAACGTATCGACCCGTACGTATGCCGGCGTCGCATTCAGCGTCAACGCCGTCCCCGTGGCTTGCACCCGCACTTGCAGTTGAATTTGCGGATTGATGTGTTGCAGGGCAACTAAATCCAAGGCCGCTAACACTTGCCCCACCTTTACATCTTGCCCCACGCGCACGAGTAACTCATAATCCGTTGACGTTAACGGCTGCACTAAGCCACACAATCTTAACGTCACCGTCCACCCCCAAGCGACTTGCACCGTCAAACTAGCCGTAGCTTGTTTGGCCGCAACGACCCGTCCCGTCACGGGTGCGACCAGGTTACCATTAGCCGGTGTAATCACGACACCCATCCAAGTAGGATCCGCTGTAGCCAGGTCCAATTGACCGCTGACCGGTGCGACTATTTTTAACTTCGTAATCGTTGCCATGTCGTTCCCCCCGTTTTTTATCATCTATTACTCACAATTAATGTCATTGTAACGAAGATTAAGCACTTTTACTAACACTAACACCCGTTTATTAATGACCGGCATCAACCACTTGCCCGTTTTAGTCAAATTACGACATAAAACCTCAATTATCTCTATTTTCGACGATAAAATACGCCCAACAAATGAATCGGGGTTCAAACACGCTAAGATACGATGATGGGTCGCAGCCGACCAACCGCATTCCTACTGCCATATCCCCCCGCAAATACAAAACTCACTTTCTAATACTGCCTTCATAGCAAATGACATTACGATCAGCTAACTGCTAATTTGATGAAAAAAAAACGCCATTACGAAAGTTTTAATCCATCCGTAGAGGCGTCTTCATCAATATTAAGTTCAATTTAGTTGTGAGTCAGCGGTTATGGAAGCCACCAACATCTTTGAAGTTTCTTTCTTAAAGTTGATTATTAATGGTAGATTGTAAAATTAATCCGAACGCTGTTCGGACAAAAAAGATCAGCTT
>NZ_AYGX02000057.1 GCF_000498955.2 Lactiplantibacillus fabifermentans DSM 21115
GTTATGCTGAACAATTTGTCCAAAAATTCGGATTAAATTTGCAATCTACCAAACAACTTCGCCATACCAATAAGTTGTTCAGTCATTATAAAGTCTAAAATAGATTGCTTGCTATATACAGTTTGCCAATACGACAAAAGCTGACCCTCGATGGCAGGATCAGCTTTTTTATGATTATTTTTGTTTTTTAGCTAAATAAGAATGATGTATCCCATACGCGAAGTAAATAACCAAGCCAATGACGAACCAGCCACCGGCATAAATCTTCGCTTGAATATCCAAGCCCATGAACACGAATAACGCCCCAATAAAGGCCACGGTTGGTAAAATCGGATAAAATGGCATTTTGAATGACGGTTCAGGAATGTCTTTCCCTTCGCGGCGCCGCAACGCATAAATGCCGAGCGAAACGAACATGAAGGCAATCAAGGTACCGGCCGAAATCAATTGGGCTAAAAACGCGAATGGACAAAAGGCCCCGATAATAATGGCAACGATTGTTAGTACCAATAAAGCGTTGTTAGGCTGATTGTGTTTTAACTTACCGAGCCACTTTGGTAACATGCCATCGCGACCAAACGAGTAGATCAACCGCGAACCGGCTAACGTCATCCCAATCAACGCAGTAAACATCCCAATGACGGCAATCGCCTGAATAACACTAGCAACAATCGGATGGCCGGCATGCCGCAAAGCCCAGCCAACGGGTTCCGCATTATTGGCATAGACATTATACTTGAACATCCCAACTAAGACTAAAGCTACGGCCACAAACAACACCACCGCAATCACTAAGGACCCGAGAATCCCGCGCGGCATCGTTTTGCCCGGATTCTTGGCTTCCGCCGAGTTAGCCGCAATCGAATCAAAACCAATATACGAGAGAAAAATCATCGAAACCCCAGCATAGATGCCTTGCCAGCCCCCAAACGCACTGCCATCTGCATTTAAATGGTATTTGGGGACGAATGGCACGTAGTTTTTCAAATGAATAGCAGTCGCACCAACCACGATAAATGTTAAGACGGCTAGTACTTTTAAGACGACTAAAATATTTTCGACTCGCGATGCTTTAGTGACCCCACGTGACAACAATAGCGAAACTAGGGCAATCACGACCACCGCCACAATATCCACGATACCGCCGTTAGTCCCAAACGTATTCGACAACGCCTTCGGTAGCGTGAAGCCGAGCGGTGATAACAAGCCGCGTAAATTGGCTGAAAGCCCGGAGCCGACGAACGCTAGCGCAATAAAGTATTCCGCTAACAGCGCCCACCCCGCAATCCAACCGAAGAACTCGCCAAACATGACGTTGATCCACGAATAGGCCGACCCGGCAAACGGCATTGACGCCGCCATTTCCGCGTAGGCGAAGGCCACTAACCCGGCCACGATTGCCGCGACGATAAATGAAAACACCACGGCCGGACCAGCATGTTCGGCCGCCACCACCCCGGGTAGCGTGAAGATTGACGTCGAGACAATCGTCCCAACCCCCAACGCTAAGAAATCTTTGACCGTTAGTACCCGGGCTAAATGAGAATCCTTATCCTCATAAATACTCGGGTCTTCTTTTAAAGTTAATCTTTTCCAAAAACTAGACATCCAATTCCTCCCTGACTTACCAACCAATCTTGCCGTCTGGCCGTTGTACCTGGCCATTTTCAGCGGCGGTCATCGCATCATCTAACACATTAAACGCAAAATCTAGTTGTGCTCGCGTGATGACTAACGGCGGCTGGAACCGCAAGATATTGCCCTTCAGCGTAATCATGACTACGCCATGACGAAAGGCCTCATAGATTACATCACTGGCAAACTCGGGGTCAGCAACTTTAGTGACGGGATCTTTTACCAGTTCAATCCCGCCATCTAAGCCATACATCCGAACTTGACCAATTTTAGGATGCTTGGCTTGTAGGGCTAAGAATCGTTGTTGCGCATAGGCACCATCCGTTAGCGACTTATGTAATAACTGTTCTTCTTCAAGCACGTCCAATGTCGCTAACGAAGCCGCACAACAAATCGGATTAGCCGCGGTCGTAAAGACATGCGCTGGCGCGCCCAGACTTTCCATGACCTCGCGCCGGCCAATGACGGCACTTAACGGTAACCCTGAAGCTAACGACTTGCCAACCGACATTAAATCTGGTCGAATATTTTGAAAACGTTCAATGCTCCACATCTTCCCAGTGCGCCCCATGCCTTGATTAACTTCATCGACGGCAAATAAGATGCCATGTTCGTGACAGAAATCGTAGACCAGTTGCATATACTCAGCCGGTGCTTTGCGAATCCCACCATCGCCTTGAATCGGTTCGATTAAGACACATGCGACTTCATCGGCGGGTAGATATGATTCAAACGGCGCTTTGAACGCGGCGAAATACCGTTGCGCAACATCATGTTCCGTTTCGTTTGGTAACGTCCGATACATATCGGGATATGGCACGTGTACCACGCCGGGCAACAGTGGCCCCATTTTACGGTCCATATTTAAACTAACGCCGGATAGCGTCATTGACCCATACGTTGAGCCGTGATACGCATCCATGTATGACACTATGTACTGCCGCCCCGTATACGCCCGGGCAAATTTGATGATGGCATCATTAGCATCCGAACCAGAATTGCCAAAAGCCACCTCATTGTCGTCACCAGGGGCTAATTTCGCTAAGCGTTCCGCGAGTTGTTGTTCCGGCTGATGATGAAAATAAGCGGGCGTGTAATGAATCAACTTAGCCGCCTGATCTTGAATCGCTTTGACGACTTTGGCGTTCGTATGGCCAACATTGATGGCGGAAGCACTCGCTAATAAATCTAAGTACTCATTGCCATCAACATCGGTCAATACCGCGTCGTGGGCATGATCAATCACTAAGTCAAAATAGTTAATCCGGGCGGCGGTCGCTAAATAATGATCTTCGCGTTCGATTAATTGATGGGCTTGTGGATGAGTTTTTAAGGTCATGCAAAAACCTCCTTATGTGATAAATTAAAAATAATTCTAATGTAATTTTAATTTATATGCAAGGGTAATTTTATTGTCATCTTAATTGTAGCTAGCATATTCGCTGTTATTACAGTGTTTATACCAAACAAAAACTTTTTTATTATTAAGTTTACTATTATTAATTAAAATATTAACCGCAGCAATTCTCACAATAACGACCCGCTGATATGCTCACTTGTGTTCGCACACGGCACTTTGAGAACAAATCGAGCTACGACGGTCTTGGCTGCGGTTACAATCGCTAATGACCAACTTATATGACAGTTAGCCCAGACGAATTTGTATCTAACAAAAAGTAGTGGCAATAAGTCTTGTCACTACTTTTCAGTATAGTCACGCGCACCCAAAGTTAATACACGCTGTTTAATCTCATCACGAACTTGCCGAAAAACCGCTAATTGAGTAGCGATTGAACCGCTAGCGGCCGCTGGGTCTGGTAAGGGCCAATGTAACTTTTGAACCGTTGCGGGCGTCACGGGACAGCGGTCACGCGCATCACCACACAGGGTAATCACTAAATCACACGCGTTCAAATAATCACGATCAATCAACTTGGAAGTTTGGCGTGAAATATCGATGCCAACTTCCGCCATGACCGTCACGGCTTGTGGATTTAACCCGTGAACTTCAACGCCGGCACTAGCCACTACCCAATCCGCGGGTAATAATTGCCGGGCAAAACCCTCGGCCATCTGACTACGACAAGCATTGCCAGTACATAAAAAATAAACTTTTTTCATTTCAGCCTCAACTATTCTAATCATCTGCAACGACAATTCTCATGAGTAGCATACTTGCTGACACATAATCCGTCAATCAAAGAATCGCCAGGTGTTGTGCTGATATTAGTCGGCATTTCATTTATAAAAATCTAAATACCCGCCACCGATTTTTCTCAGTAGCAGGTATTCGTCAGGTCATTTAAATACTTAACGGTGTTCACGCTCATTGTTGCGGCGTATCTTCCAATGACCAGTCGACCGTCCCTTTATATGTCGTCCCATTGGCCCCGGTATAAATGTTAGGCTGGGCCTGCAAATAAATCCCCGTTTTCGCAGCGGTATTACTTTGCGTTGCCCAGTCATTCGTGACGTTAACACTGTTGACGCCTTTACTCCGAGTGCCACTCGCAACTGGCACCGCCGAGGTTAATGACTGGGCGGCCCCGGTACTATCAACATACATGAGTTGCCCATTTAATTGTTTTTGACTGCCATCATTGGCCGTCAAAACACTCGCCGTGGCAGTGACCGTCCATGGCGAGCCGGCCGCCCGCGTGTCGGCGATCGTTACCGCCACCGCACTAGCCGGCGCAAACAAGGTCGTTTTACTAGGCACTTGTAAGCTACCATAATCGAGCGTATCACTGACGCTCGTAAACTTAAGCGTCCCGTTATCTTTCGTGATTGTTATGGTCAACGGGGTCGGCGCGGCTGTCCCGTTGCTCGTAGCCCCAATTGGGACTGACAAACTAGCCCCATCCGCGAGTGCCGCCAATTTATCGGCCAGACCACTCGTGGTGGAATTAAACGTCGCGTCACTGTCAATCGCATTCGTCGTAGAATCTTTGGCGACAATCCCCGCTTGTTTAACAATCCAAGCAATGACAGTCGCATCACTGGCATTGGTCAGATCAGTTAAGTCATCTGGCGTCAAAGTCAAGGTTGAATTCGTGGCACTGAGCACCGGGTATGACTGGTTAACGCTCGCTGTGGCGGACTTCGTATCCCCCATATCGTTACTTTCAGTCACGGTCACGTTGCTGGGATTACCTAGCTGGGTCAACGGTTTGCCTAATGCAATTGTATACTTGCCATCCGCACCGGTTACCGCAGTAAAGGTCTGGTCAGCCCCATCGACGGTCAACGTGACACTGACGGTTGAATTCGGTTCAGCAGTCCCCGTCAGCTGCTGGTCAGAAGCGTTCACTTGAGTGACATCGGCCAGTGCATTTTGCACCGTCGCATCACCCGAGAACTTACCAAAACCATAAGCAAACCACATCGCACTACCATCCGTATTCGTCACCGTGGGGGTAAAGCTGACTCCGACGTAAATCGGTAATTGCAGGGCCTTTGTTCCTAATTTTGACAAGTCGACTTTTAAGGTCTGCTTGGTAGTTGGGAAAGTCACTTTCGACCCCGAAACCGTCGCATAAGTGGGTGTCCCGGTTAATAACGACTTGCCATTGGGGTCAAATACATCCAAATAAGCTTTCGAAAACGTGAAGTTACTCGTATTAAGCACCTTATAACTACTATCCACAGTGGCATAAATCTCCGTCGTATATTTGGTTACCCGATTATTTTCAACGTTATTGGCTGACACGGCACTGAACTGAATATAATTACTCAACGTATAGCCCGTAAAACCAATGAGTCGCGTACCACTCGTATTAGTATAACTCGCGCTACCAGTCGTCCCCGAAGCGGCGGCTTGGGCACTAACGGTGTCCCAACTAACCAAACCTAGGAGGATAATCAGGCTGACAACTAATCGTCGACGCCAATTTTTCATTGCGCTGCCCCCTTTGTACGCGGCTGACGTTGTAACCACCACAACCATATTGCTAGTAGACCGGCTAGCAATATGCCGCGGCCTAGCCATTGCCATAACCACTGAATGCTCTCGTTAGTTTGCGGTAACCGACCCGTTCGCAAGACGCTCGTTGTGGTATGCGGCGTTACGGGGGCCGACACTTTTTGCGCCACGCGACCCGTCGGAATCTGATCAT
Source organism: Lactiplantibacillus fabifermentans DSM 21115 (assembly GCF_000498955.2). Lineage (GTDB taxonomy): Bacteria > Bacillota > Bacilli > Lactobacillales > Lactobacillaceae > Lactiplantibacillus > Lactiplantibacillus fabifermentans. Next base: position 5,751 of record NZ_AYGX02000057.1, read on the forward strand.
CCATCGCTGTCGTGGTCGGCGATGGCGCTACGATAGTCACGCCAACTTCAGTCTGGCCGGTTGCCGCAGCTTGAAGCGGTGGCGCCGGCAAGCCTAAACTGACTAAAATCAAACTCAACAACATTAATTTCAGTTGACGCATGTCAGCAACCCCTTTCTATTCCGCCGTATTTTGCCGTTTATGACGTCGAATCAACACAATAATTAACCAAATCAATAGCACTAGAATCAACATCGCTAAGGCTCCCAGCGCCAAAACTAGCCAGACACTTAAGCCTTGGTGGTCACCAATCGCGGCATTTGCTTGCTTAGCCTGCGACGCTGAAATAGTAAAGTCGCGGTCTAACACCCACCGATGACTGCTATTTTTAACAATCATGTGTAAATGATACCGCCCGGCTTTTAACGCCGTTTGCCCTGTTAACAATGGATATCGATAGACCGTATTCGGTGCCAATTGAACATTTTTTTGCGTTTGCTTTTTGACGACCTGCTGCGTTTGGCGATTAGTGATCGTCGTTTGGGTCGTCAGGTTAGGAATCATAATGGCCCGCGGATTTCGCAAGTTAACGATAATTCCGCGGTGATAATTGAACGTGCCCGCACCCACTGACCCTAATTTGACAGTCGGTGCCGGGAGCTTACCCAAGGTGTATTTCAGGCCAATCACATATGAATAGGCGTTCCGGATATTACTAGCCCCTTTGACCGTCCCCGTCACTTTCTGGTCGACCCGTTTGAAGAACCAACCACCCAAAATGACCCCATTAAATGATGTTTGGGGCACTCTAACGGTTGCGTGGACAACTTGGTGACCATTGGCGGGAATCGTCAACGTTTGCGCCCCTTGAATTTTAGTCAACGTACTCATCGGATACTGTAATGACGAATCATAAGTATTGGTCGTATTCGTATAGTCAATCGTCCCATTAGCATTCGTCCACGCCGTATGAATCGCCGTTTTGACTTTAATATCCCGATTCGTTTGATTATAAATCGTGGCCCGCAAGGTTTCGGTTTGACCGGCATGAATGCGCAAATCAAAAAAAGTGTTTTTCGCATTGATTTGATTCGCTGGCAACGTGGCTTTCACGGTGTAGCCAACATTATTGGTGACATTAGCTGCCTGGATTTGACCACTACTGAAACTAATTAAACCAACTAACGCGACTAGTCCTAACCATAATTTTTTTAATTTATCCATTTGCTTACCCCCACGATAATATGTACCCGCGAAAAAGCGCGGGGCTTTTTCACGAAATTGGTTAGTTAATTGGTTGGTGTATCATTCAAAGTCCAGGTTAACTCGCCCGTATACGTCCCACTCTTGACGTTAGCCGGAATGCTCGTCATCGAGATGTTGTCCGGTGATAATTGAAAGGCGGTCGAACCGGCCCCATTATCAGTCGACGCCGTATAAATCGTGGCAGCGTTAGCGGTATCCGTCGACAATTGCGTGTCAGTACCACTAATCCCCGTGGTGCTAGCGGAGTTGGCAATCGTATTCTTACTAGTATCGGCGGCGCTCAAGTTAACATAGGCCCCTTTTAGCGTGTCGCTGCCACCCGTCAAAGTTAACGCCGAACTGCTAACTTGGACGTTCCAACCAGCATTGGTCCCACGCGTATCTGAAATTTCAGTAACTAAATTCGTGTTCGCAGCGGTTGACCCGAACTTTTGTGACGTGACGGTTACCGGTGTTCCAGTACTGTCATTTTGAATGGACTGGGTCCCCGTGGTGACCGTCTGATGGGAACCAAAATTAATAGCCGGTGACACATATAAGAAAGTCAACGCCCCATCAACGGTCGCACCCCCATTATCCCCACTATCTGGATCGGTTACCGTGGTCCCCGGGTCAGTCGGATCGACTGGCTTCGTCACATTTGACGGCGCCGTAAATTCAACTTGGCTATCCGTTGACCCTTTCGTGCTCGTCACCGTCGCAGCCTGCGCCACAACTGGTAAAGTTGCTCCCAATAACAATGCGCCAGCCATTAACCAGCTACTTGCCTTTTTACTCATTATTAAGCACCCCTTTGCTTAAAATCCTTTAGTTAGATTTCCAAATCATGCCTGGAAAATCCATTAATTAGTTTATAAATTGATAACCAAGCAAACATCCTCACCAAGGTTTAATTACTGTGGTTAACCATTTACGATGCACATTGTAGCATGGAATTTATTAAATCATCGTATTTTCCGAATGTATGGTCATTGTCTTAGCTAACGATTAATTTATCATCATTTATGCGAATATATCAGGAACAGTTGTAGTTCTAAATCATCGTTAAACGCCGTCAATATTAGCATTCATAGTAGCTTTAATCTTGGTATCGTGTTTACCCTTTTAAACCGCGTTGTGATAAGAATTGCCGTTATTTATTTTTTCCAATGTTCGTAAGTTGGCCTTGATAACTAATATCAATGATTAGTTTCGATTATTGATGCTGCTCACAATAAAAATACTGATAATTATATGAATGGCTGCCAGTTTATTAACCTGATTACTATCGGGGATCCGGGAGCCCTCTTTCGAGCCATTCACAATTGCAAAGCTTGGCAACAGACCGAAACGCGTGCGACTGGCAACCTCTCGCCACAGGAAACGCAACTGTTTTTAAAGTTAGCGCAACAAGTCACCCGAAATTTAACCGATAACTAATCTCAAAGTCCCACCTAATCAGCATGACGCGATTAGGTGGGACTTTGAGGTTAAGCTACTTTTAAAAATGCACCGATTTGTTGCAGTGCTAGCCGACTTTCTGGCATATCGAACAAGACAAAGACGTGAAATAAATCACGCCATGCTTTGAAACTGACTGATACCCCAGCCTTTTGACAAATATCATTCAAAATAACGGCATCGTCATACTTCACTTCTTCGGTACCACAATTAATTTGCAGTGGTGGAAAACCATGATAGTCGCCATAAATCGCTGATACTAATGGTGATTGGCTAGCTGGTTCGTCGAAATATTGCACCGGCTCACCCGCACCGAGTAACATCGGGTCCCGTTCTTGACGGGTGAATTCGGAAGTTAACACATTGAGTTGCAAAATCACTGGTGAAAAGACGCTCACTTTCGCTGGCAAACGTTTGCCTTTTGACAGTAGGCTTAAAGTCAATGATAACGCCAAACTAGCCCCCGCTGATTCGCCAAAAATAACGACATGGTCATAATGAGATTGTAAATAATCATAAGCGGCTTCCACATCTTGTTGTGCGGCTGGATGTTTGGCTTCCGGATATTGCCGATAATCGACTGCAAAAGTGTCGTAGCCACATTGTTGGGCAAGATTGACCGCTAATTGTCGTCGTGACTTGACGGTACCGGTCATGTAAGCACCACCGTGTAAAAACATTAATACCGTCGATTGATGTGTTGGCAATAAATAAAATTCACCGTGCACGGTATCCGTATTGACGATTTTTAACTGAATATCCGCAGGCATTTCAAAGGGATTACCGGTGTCGGCACCCTGACGCGCCGCCAAAATATTTTCCGGCGTTAACGTCATCGATTGTTGAGCTTTAATCGTTTTGGCAATCGTAATTGCTTGTCGTGCTGCTGAACTTAACATGCGTTTTCCTCCTTACATTGCTTGTTGATGGGTCTTAGAAGTGGTATAGCCAAGTTTGCCATAATTGGCCCCAGCAAACATTGCCAAGATGAATAACACTGCAAAGATGAAGGTCCCCACCATGAATGTGAAACCAGCAGTGGTGTTACCAAACCATTGACTCAATAATTGAGCAACATATGGTGATACTAACGTTCCGACATTAGCACATGTAATGGCAACTGAAGTTGAGAATGGCACTTGTGGCGCCGAAGTTAAATAACCGACTGACGTGACCATTGATGCCATGAATACGGCTACCGCGATACCGACAAAGATCACCCCAATACCACTCAATACTAACGAATGTGATACCGTCAATATTAGAAAAGCTAACGTCGCAAACCCTAAGGCAATCGCCATTGAATAAGCGCGCCAATGCTTTTGAATGTACATGAAGATAAACCCACCGGCTGCCATTGCAAACGACATCATACCTAACAACGTACTAGCATCCATGACCGTCCCGTAATGACGCGTCACCACGAGGGTGGCAAACTTAATCGTGATGAAGGCAAACGTCACATTGAATAAGAACGCAAAACCTGCTAATACCCAAACTTTACCGTCGACATGTTTACTATTGGTGGCAACTGCGGATGTGGTGGTCGCGACTTGGCCAACCCCTTTGGGAATAAAGAAAGCGACTAATAAGGCAATTGGTAACGCAATCACATAAACCCAATAAGCCGTTTGCCAATTGAAGTTCATTAATACCCCGGCAAAATAAGTAATGACAAACATTCCTAAGCCTTGGAACACACTGGAAAGTCCCATCATGTGTTGTTGGTCGTCGCCGTCGAATAATTGAATGATCAATGATTGTGCAAACGAAGCTAATAAGCCGGTCCCCACACCAATTCCAATCCGAGAAGCAAAAATCAAGGGAAAGTTTAACGTTACTGCTGGCGTAATGCCGGAGATTAAAATGACAATTAAGCCGGTCAAAATCGTATTTTTAACACTAAAGCGGTCGGCAAAAAAGTTACTTAACGGCGTAAAGATAATAATGCCTAGTGAGGGTACCGTCATCAATAATTCAATCAAAGTTGGACTAATATTTGGAAAGCTGCGCATCATCATTGGAATCGTAGCCGCAGTCGCCCCGGCACTTACCGTAAAGATAGAAAGTAATAATAATGATAGCCGCATGAATAATTTACGCATGAGTTGTTTCCTCCTTTTGAGCCTGTTGTTGGGCTGCTGTTTTAAAGATGGCATTAATTTTTTCAATCGTTGGGTCATCAAATGGCGTAAAACCAATGCCGCGCATCTCGGCGCTGAGTTGACGTAATGAATATTGTTCAAAGTTCTGCATATTACCGGGTAAAGTCAAGAATCCCCAGAATGGAACGACTTGACTTAATTTATTCGTTAACGCCGTATCAGCATTGTACTTCACCAGTTGTGTATCGACCGTTGCTTGGTTTAAAAATGGTGTCGTCGGTGTCCAAGTAATCACGTATTGGCCCGCCGGTAAATCACTCCCATTCGGATAAGTATTCGCGCCGACTTGCCAACTCGTTGCTCGCGGTATGTTAATCGTCGCCGTAGTGCCGTACGGAATCGTTAAGTCTAGCTGAGCCTTGGTTCCCAACGCATTCAAGATGCGCCAAGCCAGCTTAATCGTGCCGGTCGCGATAGCGGTTTGGCCGCTCACGAACCGTAATTGCGGATCAACGCCAGGGGCAATCGTGACGTGCTGGGCGTCTTTACCAAATTGTAGGCCAAGTAAATATTCGTAACCCCATTGCATTACCGCCCCCGCCGAATAATGATTCAGCGAATTCATTCCATTGTCATTGATTGTGCCATCCGCTTGGACCGAATCCCAGCGTTCCCAAATCGTGGTAGCGCCATGTTGCACTTCATATAACCACCCTGGAAAGCTCTCATTCAAAAAGACATTCATCGCCAAAGCATGTTCACCATTGGCTGAAAGTGCCGGTAGTAACGCTGGTGTACCGACAAAGCCAGTCGTTAAATGATTTTGCTGTTTTTCAACTGCGGTGACCAACGCTTGGGTCAAAGCCGACCCTTGCCCTGTCGGTACTAGCCCCAACGTTAAGCACAATGCCAAGCCGGTTTGCGTTTGGGTTATCAAGCGGCCACTTGCCGTGAAGAATTCAGCTAAAAATGCATCTTTAATATGTTGCGCTAAATCTTGGTAGTAAGTTTGTTCCGGTTGTTTGTCCAGCACTTGCGCGACCTGGGCCACAATCTTAGCTGAATAATAATAATAAGCGCTTGCAATTAAATCATCAGGTGTGCGGCCTTTTAAATGTAAAATATCTTCAGTGTCGAGTGCCAACCAATCGCCCAGTTGATCATCATCAAGCCATAAATAAGGCTGACCTTGCGCCTTGGTCCGGTCATGGACCCAATCAACCCACGAGGCCATCGCGCCAAAGCTGCGTTGCAAGATGGCTGTGTCACCGGTCCGTAAATACATGGTCCACGGAATAATCGTGGCCGCATCGCTCCAAACGGCTTTCCCACCATCCGGCTGGTCAACCGCCGGGGCGTATAAAGTTAGTTTGCCTTGATGTAAACTCTGTTCCACGGCCATGTCAAAACTGTATTTCGTAAAGAATTGATACGTATTCATGTTATAGCTGGCGGTCCGCGCAAAAATTGCGGCATCGCCGGTCCAACCTAAACGTTCATCGCGTTGCGGGCAATCAGTCGGTACATCCATAAAATTACTTTTTTGTCCCCACATCACATTGTTAAACAGTTGATTAACTTCTGGATTGTCAGTAGTCAATTTGCCAGTGGTTGCCATGTCCGAATACAGTGCCACTCCGGTAAAATCGTCCGGGTCAATGGTTGGAAAGTCGACCAGTCGCACGTAGCGAAAGCCAAAGTAAGTAAAGTGTGGCCGGACGGGACCCGTTTGCCCATCACTCACATAAGTAAAGGCCGCCCGTGCCGACCGCAAATTATCACGATAGAATTCGCCATTTTGCATAATCTCGCCAAATTCCAGACTCACCTTTGCACCTTTTGGCAAATGATTGTTAAACGTGACCCAGCCGGCAAAGTTTTGCCCGAAATCTAGCACCGTATCCCCATGTTGGGTCTGAATCACTTGCTTTACCGGCAACTGTTCATGCGCCGTAATCGGTAAACTTAAGCGATCCACCACGTACTTGCTAGGCTTGGGGAAAGTGGTTAATGGAATTGGCGTCGTTAATTGCGTTGCATCATAATCTTCCCCGTAATAAATACCGGCATGCGTAACCGGTGATAATTGGGCTTGCCAAGTTTCATCAGTCACGACTTGATGATCAACACCACTGACATCTTGATAATGCAGTTCAGCATTGGCCATCAATGTGTTTCCGTATACGGCAGCAGTCCCGCCCCGGTGACTCAAGCCCAGCTTGCCACGATACCAACCATCGGCTAAGCGAATCGTTAGTTGGTGTTCACCAGCGATTTGTAGCAAGCGGGAAACGTCATAAGTTGCTACTTGCAAATAATAATTGTAATTCGTAAAGCCGGGTGCTAAATATTCCTGCCCAACTTTGTGACCGTCCAGATAAGCCTCATATAAGCCCAAGCCGGTCACATATAATCGAGCTTGCTTAATATCTTTGGGCACCATAATCTGTTTGGTTAATTCGATGCCATGTAAATCATCGCGTGTGGTGCCGAGCCACTGACCACTCAATGCAGATTGGCCCAGGCCAGTTTCAAACCAAGTTGATTTTTCAACCTTGGTACGGGCCGTTCTCAACGCCACCGTGACAGTGTAACGGGTCCGGGGCGTTAACTTCAATTTAGTCACCTCAAATGTCAGCGTTGGAGCCGCTTCCCAATCCGTTTGATAAACCACCGTAGCGCCCATTTTAATCGTGAGCTGGCGAGTTAACTTTTCTGTGACCGTTCCATTGATGGTCGCTTGAATCGTCAACGATGGAAATTGAAAGCCCATCGGTTGACGCATATGATTAATTTCAATTGTTTCGATTTTCATTTAATATCACCTCATGAGGTCACTCAACATCAGCAACCGGTTTCAGTAATCGCTTACAAGAATGATTATGCTATAATTAAAATAATTAATTTAACTAATTCAGCTATTTTTTATAAAATATAAGTAAAAGGTGATTTCATGACTGCTAATTTTCTCAAAATTTTGACTTATTTCCATACTGCCACTGCCTTACCAACCTACGTTTTTGATCAGCAACTCACGTTGACGACCGCGTTTAAAAATCCCGTAACGCCCGCTTTACCGGGCAACTGGCTCCAAAAACTACCCGCTTCATTACCGACTGAACTAAACTTGGTTTTCACGGCGGACCTTGGCTTAATCGGCTTATTTGCTTATCAATCGCAACGAATTGTCGTTTGGAATAATAATGCTTCCGTTCAAGGCAGTCCGAATTATTCGGACCAACTCCCGATGATCAGTATTGAACAGTTTAAATCCCAGCTTAACTTGCTTTATTATACGATGACTAAAACTTGGGGCCATTTTTCACAAAACCAACTCGACCAAGTCAATGCGGAGTTAACTGCCCCAACGCGGTTACCGCGAGAAACCGACGAACCTGAGGAACGACATGCGTATTATCAAGGTTACTTAGCCGAACAGCAAATGTTACTAGGCGTCGAACATGGTAACTTATCGGAATTCAATCATTACTACGTTCCTTTTATGGCAGCCGGCAATTTCGGTAAATTGGCTAACTATGATTTGCGTAGTAAAAAGAACATCACGATTGCTGCCACGACACTATTCACGCGTGCGGCAATTCGGGGCGGGATGTTCGCTGAAGGCGCCTATGCCCTGAGTGATCAGTGTATTCAAACCGCCGAACACCAGTCTGAAATTACGAATGTTTACGAGTACACACGGATTATTGGCGAACTCTTTTTAAAAAAAGTCGCCCGAATCAAGCGGCAAAATATTCCCTCAATCGTCTACCTGGCCCAAGAATACATCTATGATAATATGCAAACGATTAAAACCGTTGCGGAAGTCGCGGACCATGTGCATACCAGTCAATCTTATTTGATGCATCTATTCAAGCAAACGACCCACCAACCCATCATGCAATTCATCATCACACAAAAGATTCAGCATGCACGCCTGCAACTCGTATTTACTGATCAAACAATCGGTGAAATCTCAGATGAACTGGGGTTTGCCAACCAAGGCGAATTAACCCGGGCCTTCAAAAAACAACTTGGCTTAACGCCCTCTAAATTTCGCCAGCAACAACGAATACTATAAAAAATGGTAATGTGGTCGTCATTAACCACATTACCATTTTAATTTAAGACGACGTGTCCCCGTTGCCACCAAAAGCTTAGCAATTCAACCACTGCTAAACTTGCTAACACCCCCAGGCTCCGCGTGATAAATTGCTCGAGTGAGCCACTCGGTGTGAGCATGACCATCACAAATGGCGCGGCGAAGTTAGCCAAGTTAGAGCTAGTCATCAAAATAATTGTCACAAAATTGGCCTGACTAGCCGGGACAAGCTGCGTGGCGTGTCCAAATAATTCGGGCACCAGCCACCCAAAACTAGTTCCAACTAATAAGGCACTGATACCTAACGCCCAACTAGCCGATGCGACTAACATCGCAACGTAACCGCCAATCATGCTGAGACTACTAAAAACAAGCATTAAGCGTTGTAGTCTGGTCTTGAACCATCGATAACTGATACCCGCAACGATGGTGCCAATCGCCATCACGACAAGTAACAATGCGCCCGTGCTGCTATCGCCCCAATGGTGTTGAACGAGCATCGCGGGTAATTTTAGATTAGCTAACATATAAAAAGTCATCAACCCAAATAAACAGCCGGCATCAAGTACCAACGAACTACCTTGCCGCATCGTTAGCGCTTGATGCCGCGTCTGATTACTGTCGGCAAAACGAACTTCTGGCACATAGTACGCATATCCAAAAAATAGCGGAATGCTAATCAAGTAAAACCCATAGGCCCAGCGCCAACTGACTAATAGTAACGCCGCGACAACCAATGCGCCTAACAAGGCCCCAAACCCTTGCGTCGCATTCTGATAACCTAATAAACGTTGCCGCTGCGGCCCTTGAAACAACCGACTAATTAAGCTAACGGCCAATGTATTATACAAACCTAACCCCACACCGAGCAATAATCGCGCTGCTAATAGCCATTGCACATTTGGCGCTAACATCCCGATAATTGTTGCCAAACTTACCATCGCTAAACCACTTAATACGATGCGTTTCGAACCACAGTGTTTAACTAGTGCGCCGCTAATTAGCACCATGACCATCATGGCAAACGACGGTATGGTCACAACTAAATTTAGCGTCGTCGTGCTGGCAGTTGGAAAGCTCGTCATCAATTTAGGGGTGGCACTGGCTACCACACCAGTTGTCATCGGCAACAACGAAATGCTAAGAATGGCCAACGTGGTGGCACGCGTTGTGACATTTTTCATGATAATTGACCCACTTTAATTGCATTAGTTGTTAATAACAATTGATATAACGCACCGTACAAATTGGCGCGACTTTGGTAATGACTAGTCACGACATGCGGTCGGCTGAGCGTCGCCGCCATGAGTGGACTCGCTAGTCGTAGCTGGTCTAATTCCGTATTAATAGTTTGTGTCACTAGTGGCTGGGCGGCAATCCCGCCGCCAATCACAACGGTGTGCACATCCACCAACGTTTGGACATTTTGAATCAACGTCGCAATCCGACGACAAAACGTCGTAAAAATTGCCAGTGCTTCTTGATTACCGGCCGTCAAGGCGTCAAACACTGCCGGGCCATCGTCACGACTCGCCAAATGAATAGTCTCAGCAATCGTTTCAATCATCGCCACCGCTGACCCTTGTGACCCGTACATCAGTTGTGGTGTAAATTGCGACCCACTCGTCATAAAGCTCAATTCACCAGCTTGATCGTGGTCCCCGCGCACCAGTTGGTGATTCAAGACTAAACCACCACCAACTGCCGTCCCCAGGACAAGTACCAACCCATTATTAACCGCTTTCAATTCACCGTGCCACAACTCAGCTAACGTGGCTGCTTTACCATCGTTTTCAACCACAATTGGGACTACCGCGGTTAACTCATCCGCTAAACAAACGCCATTCAAAAAGGGTAATGACCCGCCAAAATCAATCCGGTCAGTTGGATGTTGCACCCGTCCTGGAACACTAATGGCGATACCACTGATTTCATCCTGATAGTGGTCAACTAATCGTTGTAATTGCGTGACAAATGCGGCTAATGACGTTGTCACCGTGCGCATTTTATTTAATACCCATTGATGACCTTCACGATCAATGATGGCATATTTTACATCGGTCCCACCAATATCAATAGCTAAATATTTTTCCATGTGACTCACCTCAACATATATTTATATGGTAGATTGTAAAATTAATCCGAACGCTGTTCGGACAAAAAAGATCA
>NZ_AYGX02000058.1 GCF_000498955.2 Lactiplantibacillus fabifermentans DSM 21115
GGTTATGCTGAACAATTTGTCCAAAAATTCGGATTAAATTTGCAATCTACCATTATCGCGACTGGTTAATGCACCAAGCAATGCCTAAAGGGAAACGCTCCGCGCTATTTTCGGCCACTGAGTTGTTTGCGGCGAAAGGTTTTGAAGAAACGTCCACCAGTGAGATTGCGGCGGCGGCCGGGATTAGTCAAGCGACGATTTTTAAATACTTTCACACTAAACAAGATTTATTGTTAGCTGTCGTGCGACCGGTCATGGAACACTTCTTTCCGGTGTATGCCAATCACTTCTTTAAAGAACTGACGGCTTGCACCACGTTAACGAGCATGGTTCATTTTATGGTCACCGATCGGTATCAATTTATTGTCGATAATATTGAACCGGTTAAAATCATGGCTCGCGAAATGATGACGTCGCCTGAAATTCGACAATTGTTTGGCCAACTCGTCGCCACCCATGATTTTAACTTTCTGAGTGAGCTTTTACGTAACTTTCGCCGGACTGGTGAGTTACGGGATGATATTGATGCGGCCGCCATTTTACGCATTATCGCTGGACAAATCTTAGTCTATCTTATCCAAACGACGTATGCACCCGTACTAGTGAATGATGAGAAACATGATATGCAACTGATTACCGAACAGATTGTCCGGGCGTTAACAAAGTAAATCAGCTCGCCAATAATTGAATAAGCCCATAAATAGCCGTCACGTCAAAAATTGGTGTGACGGCTATTTATATACTTATTTGCGTAATTGACAATTACTGTCGAATCGCGTCGGCGGATGTTTCGGCGCAACTTTTGCTCGGTCGCTTTGAGCGGTGCTGGTGATAAGTACGAACCTGAAAATGGCCAAACAAAAACCACGGTGGGGGCAAGCACCGTGGTTTCATAAACTATTTATCGGCTAAGGCGCGGAAAACGTTACTAAATTCGATGGCTAAGTGAATGGCGTGACCGTCGACGAGTGCTTGTGGGGTGGCACTTGGGAAGTAAGCGCCACTGGCAATTTCAATGCCGTGTAAGCTTGGACGTACCTGATGCATCGCATAAGCGTTGACAACTTCAAGGTCGTTAGCTAATCGGGAATCACCGACCATGTGTTTTAAATAGTGATGGTCAGCCGGTTCGGGTAAATTTTTGATACCCATGCGCAAGTCCATCAAAGTTGGTTCGCCATACATGCCCATGGTTTCAAAGCCGTGTTGGCCAGTGGCGTCGTTGGTGACTTCGAAGTGTTCCGGATTAGCGCCTAAACTGACAACCGGGTCGTCGCCAGCAACTTGCGCTAATTTGGCGAATTGAGTAATCTTAACGCCTGAAATCACGAGATGGGCGCGGGCGACTTTTTCATTATATTGGCCGTTAGAATGGGCGACAATGTCTTGCCACATTTCGTCAGCGGTTTTCATCGAGTCGGCGTATAAGGCTTTCAGTTTATCCGTTCCTAGTCGTAACTTATTAGCTAGCAATAAGTCGCGCCGTTGGGGAGCGGTTAATAAGGCAATTTGTGCCTGGGTTAAAACTTCGCCATGGTCATTTAAAATCACCGCGCCGAGCGCTTGCATTTCGGTAAAAACGTGTAATGTCCGTTCGTCATAAATTTGATCTAACTCGGCCATGGTATAATTGCGACCGTTGATGTCGACTTTAATGGTTAATGGTTTCATATTTGAAGACCTCACTTTTGATTTGATGACCAAAGTTTATTAAAAATTAGGTGTTAGTTGAACCGCAGCTATCAAATGCTTGTGGCGTTACTCAACAGTGTGTAGAATAAAATTAACGAAGGGAGGTTGGCAATGGCAGATTATCGTTATGAACGGACCGATGCCGATATTAAACGCGCTTTTTTAGGGGCATTGACATCACCTGGTTATGCCAAGCTGACGATGGCTAAGCTAGCGCAGTTGAGTCGGGTGGACCGCTCGACCATTTATGCGCACTATGAAAGTATTTATGAGTTGGCCGTTACGGTCATCAGTGAGCAGGTCCGCCAATTAGCGGCTGATTTACAAGCCGGTGTTCCAACGAGTATGGGGTCCGCCACGCCGAATTATCAATTTTTCTCACAAGCGGTGGTGTCGCATTTGAATGCGCAGGCCGCGCAAATTGCGCAATTGCGGTTAATTCCATTAGGAACGCAAAGTTTTGATGCGCAATGTCGCGAGTTGTTTACGTCGTTTTATGAACGAACGTTAGGCCTAGCACCTAAAAGTTATCCGAGTTATTTATTTGTTAATATGGCGTTAAGTGATTTGGATTATATTTTGGTCCATCACCAAGCGCCAACGCAAACGGAATTTTTAAAAAGTTTACAAGAAATTACGCAAGTTTTAAGTAAGTTGCGTCCCAAGGAGTGAAGTTTGATGCAAGCTGCTGTGTTTGTTCCCGGTGGTCCCGCCACCGAGATTGAGGTTAAATCAATTGCTGAACCAGAAATTACGGCTAATGAGGTGTTATTGCAAGTGCGGGCCGCGGCCGTGGATAATGTAGATACGTACGTCCGCCGGGGAATTTTTAAAACGGAATTGGCGACGCCCGCCGTTATCGGTCGCGATGCAGTCGGCACCGTCTTAGCCGTTGGTCCAGCTGTTACTAAGTTCAAAGTTGGTGACTGGGTGTGGACCAACTCGATGGGTTATGAAGGCCGTCCGGGCGCCACGAGTGAACAATTAGCGGTGCCTGAAGACCGGCTATATGCCGTGCCCGATGGTGTTGATCCGGTGGCCTTGGTCGCCGCCGTGCACGCCGCGGCTACTGCTCAGATTGTGTTACAGACCGTGATGCAAGCCCATCCGCAACAAACGATTTTGATTGCCGGTGCGGCCGGCCACGTTGGGACTAAGTTAGTTCAACTAGCGGCGTTGCGCGGATTGGATGTCTGGACGACGAGTGCGCCGAAAGATTTTGCGATGTTACAACAACTCGGCAGTCAGCACTGTCTGGATTATCAACAAGCGTTACCGGATTTAGGAATGCCACCGATGCAACACGTGATTGCGACGTCGGCACGGGTGCCGTTGAATCAGCAATGCGCGGTCTTAGCGCCAGGCGGGATGGTGACGTTGATTACGGCGCCAACCGATGCCAGCTTTGATGTGCCGGCATTTTATATGCAGCGGCAAGTCATGCAAGGTTTCGTGATTAGTCATGCCACCGTGACGGAACTAGCCCAAGCCGCAACGCAGCTTAATCAAGCTTTTGCTCAAGGTAAACTATTGGATGATCAAGTCGTCGTCAAAAGTTTTGCGGCGGCTGCGTGGGCGCATACGGCGATGGAAGCCGGCACACTGGGACGCAACAAAGTGGTCTTAGTGCCTAATCAGTTGAAATGAGGTCAGCAAATGAATATTAAAGAAGCTAGTCAACAAACGGGCGTCTCGTCAGCAGCGATTCGTTATTATGAAAATGAAGGCTTGATTCCGCCGATTGACCGCACGCCAGTTGGTAACCGCGATATTGATGACCGGATTTTGCGGCGAATTAAATTCGTGACGCAGATGCGGGCCGCCGGGATGAGTATTGAAAGTCTTCGGCAGTATATTCAGTTGTTCGATGCGCCAGAAGATACGGGAGCGGAGCAACGGGCCTTGTTGCAAGAACAATTAGCCACGATGAAAGCTAAACGTGCGGACTTAGACGTCGCCATTGACCACTTAGATTATAAGTTAGCTCATTTTGAAGATCACATGCAGGCTACGGCGACCGAGTTACATGCTTTGGATCGTGCCCATGCCGCTGAAAAACAAGGATCAGACTAACAGGGTGGTCAGTCTACGATATATTTGGGATTATGCCCGAATTTGACCTGATTGCTCATTTCGGGTGGAACGCAACAAAATGTTCTATGCTTTTCGATAATAAAAAATGGTGCCTGGTGAAAGTTGAAATTTCATCAGACATCATTTTTTAGTTTTGGGTTGCTCTAAATTTAAGTGAGTTTATTTTAAAACGCCAAAGCCACCAGTCCAGCCAATTTGTTCGCTAGCCGCGATGGTCATTTGTAAGAAGCCCATGCTTTCCATTTCACGCGCCCGTTTCAAGGAACCCGCATCGATGAAGTTGACGCCACTGTCAGCTAAAGCAGCTGCCAAAGTCTTTTTGGCGTCCGCATTATCACTGGCGGCCATCACGGTCGTTTTGACCCCAACAACTTGGCGACTCTTTAACGTGCCTGCAAAAGTTGTGTTGAAGGCTTTAACGATTTGGCTGTCTGGCAATAACGCTGCGATTTCGGCGGCGGCCGAACTGTCGGCTGGGACGACTAAACTGTCCCAAGTATCAAAGTTGAGCGGATTCGTAATGTCGATGACGATTTTGTCAGCTAAGGCGGCTGAATTGTTCTTGGCAATACTGATTGCCGCACTGTAAGGAACGGCTAGTACGACGATGGTGCCTAAGTTTTCAATGGGGTCGGTGTGACCTAAATAAGTCACTTGATTACCACCTTGTGTGAAAACATCGCCGATTGCTTGTCCCATATTACCTTTACCAATAATTGTAATTGCTGCCATAAAATCGTCCTCCTAAATATATTTATATATCAAACTTACAACGGGATTGATGGCGCTGTCAATTTTAACGCCTTTACGGATGAAAACAGTAAAAAGGCGACTTCCAAGAGGTTTACTAGGAATTGCCTTAATAAAAATATCTAATTAATACAAAATCAATTATTCAGTTAAAACTAACGCTTTGATGACTTCACGATTAGTCATCGCTTGGTAGGCGTCATCAATATCATCAAGATTAAAACGTTTCGTGAAGACTTTGCCAGGATGAATATCGCCATCTAGGACGGCTTTGAGTAACACTTGTTTGTCATAAGTCGTGACTGAAGCGGGACCACCAGCAATGATCGTGTTGTTATAAAATGACGCGCTCATGTCCATTTTGGGTTCGTGTGGTAAACCGACGCGACCTACAATCGCCCCCGGACGGGCAACTTGCATCGCCGTTTGGTTAGATAATTCCGTCCCAACACATTCTAGGACGGCATCGGCGCCAGCGTTGTTCGTTAATGCCATAACTTTGGTAATAGCATCATCACCGCGTTCAGCAATAATGTCCGTAGCCCCAAATTCAGTGGCGAGAGCTTGACGGTCAGCGTGGCGACTCATGGCAATAATCCGTTTGGCCCCGCGCATTTTAGCCGCAATGACCCCACATAAACCCACGGCACCGTCACCCACGACGACAACTGTGTCACCGGTTTTAACGTTAGCGACCCGCGCGGCGTGATAGCCAGTGGCCATGACATCGGCCAAGGTCAATAACGAATTTAACATGCCATCGGTGTAGTCGGCGGGTTTCCCGGGAACTTTGACCAAGGCCCATTCGCCGTGTTGAAAACGAATGTATTCGGCTTGCACGCCGTTACTAAAGTTGTCGTCATGTGATTGACAGTCGCCATCGAAGCCGGCTAAGCAGGCGGCACAATGGCCACAACCGTGAGTGAAAGGTGCGATGACAAAATCACCGGGTTTAACAGTTGTAATGTCGTCACCAATGGCATCAACCACGCCGATGGCTTCATGGCCACTGTTTTCAGAGTGAGCGGCTTTACTTTCTAAATCGCGGTAGGCCCACAAGTCTGAACCACACACGCAAGTTCGCACGACGTGAATAATAACGTCGTCGGGGGCTTGAATGGTTGGTTTAGGGGCGTCAACGACGGTAACTTGGCCGGGTTTTTCAAATTGAGTAGTTTTCATTAAAAAATCTCCTTTAATTGTTGGTCAGTGAAAGCGTAACGATTTTAGCAGTATTTGTAAAGTAATTAACAAACTTAACGGTTGTAAGCCACATTGTCAGCACGAAGCGCACCGACAACCTGGTGTGGCAAATATGGTTTTTCAAGCGTTTGAACATCCGTGGGGCTCAGCTGAATGTCTAATGCTTTAACAGCTTCATCTAAATGCGCGGACTTAGTGCCACCAATAATGGGCGCGGTTACGGCGGGTTTTTGTAGGAGCCAAGCTAAGGCAACTTGCGTCCGGGATACCCCTAATTTTTGCGCAACTTGTCCGACAGCTTGCACGATGGCTTCGTCTTGGGTGGCGGTTGAATCATACTTGCCAACCGCGACAGTAACGGTCTGGGCGCGTTTAGTGGTCCCCGTCCAATCGCGCGTCAAGCGTCCGCTAGCCAGGGGACTATATGGGGTGACCGCGATATCTTCAGTGGTACATAACGGCAACATTTCACGTTCTTCTTCACGATACAATAAATTTAAGTGGTCTTGCATCGAAACGAACTGCGCCCAGCCATGTTCGCGGGCGATGGCATTGGCGCGTTCAAATTGCCACGAGTACATGGCGGAAGCACCAATATAACGGGCCTTGCCACTTTTGACGACGTCATTTAAGGCGGCCATGGTTTCTTCAATTGGGGTTTGGTAATCCCAACGATGAATAATGTATAAATCCACGTAATCCATTTGCAGGCGTTTCAAACTCTGGTCGATTTGCGTCAAAATTGCTTTACGCGATAACCCGGCCATGTTAGGGCGTTGGCAGTGGGTGAAAAACACTTTAGTTGCGACGACGATTTCATCATGGTTCGCATTTTTTAACGCCTGGCCCAAGTACTGTTCACTGGTGCCGTACGAATAAATATTAGCGGTATCAAAAAAGTTAATCCCCAAGTCTAAGGCGTGCTGAACCAATTTGGTACTAGCAGCTTGATCAATGGCCCATGGAAATTGCCCTAAGCTCGCATCACCTAAACCCATCGTACCTAAACATTAGCGAGAAACATCTAGCCCGGTATGACCTAATTTTGTATATTGCATCGATAAATTCCTCCTATCGACTTAAGCATACGCCTTAGCACCGACGCGAAGGCAAGCCTTTTTTGAAGAAAAATTTAATCGGCCAAACTAATGTTGCCGGGTGCCGATTAGGTTGTGGGTGCAATAATATTTTGGGTCAGAATTATTGAAGCCACACAAAAACGAACATATGTTCCTTTTTGGCGGATTTATGGTAAAATTACTCATACAGATTTTGAAGAAGGTGGGGACGGTTCGATGAAAAAAGTGAAGTATTCGGTACAACCATATCACGAAAATTCGAGTGTTTTTAGTCATCAAGCTCAGCAAAAAAAGCAAGCACTGGTCGCCAAGTATCACCAGCAACATCAGTCAGTTGCAACTCCGATGGCTACTAAGCACACTAAGACAACCGTGGTAGCCCCTGACCTAAGCGCAGTGAAGCAGGAAAATCGAAAACTTAAACGACAGCTGGCACAATTGAAAGAACGACAAGTGAACAAGCAGCAAACCTGGCAACAGCGTCTGCAGCAGAGTGGACACGAACGTCGGCAATTAATGAAACAGCTGGCAACGACTAACGACGAGTTGGACATGCTGCAAAGTGAACAGGCTAGTCAGCGGGAGCTAACCGCAGAACTGACGACGCAATTGCAGCAGTCGCGCCAGTTCGTGACCGGCGCCAGCGCCTGGTTAGCACAAAGTCAGTTGCTATATCGACAAGCAATGAATATCTTGAATTTGGCGACCATCCAGCGTAAGGCACAAAATAAACCGCAGCGCCTAACGCTTAAACAAGCGCAACAGATAAAAATGTATCATGTAATGAAACCACAAATTATTGGTTTGAATAAGAAAGTTAATCACTTATCGGCGCAATGTGCGGAGCTAGTGGCTGTTAATGAGCGTTTGCGGCGCAAGTCACATACTGCTGTGCGGGCGACGCAACCGCTGAAAGAACAAGTGATGAACCGATTAGAAGTCACCCACATTCACGAATTAGCGTGGCTTCCCGATGTCTATCATTGTTATCAAACAATTATGTTAGAAGACGTGTTGGTAAATGGTGGTAATCGTGTTTTTGGTTATTTCATACGTACACCGCGGGGGTATTATTTTCAAGTTGTTGGTGGACGCGCGTATGCTCATCATCGTCGCATTGGGTCGGCCAAAAAAGAGCTGACTAAAAATGCCGTTTATGCCGGAATTATCGATGGTAACCGCGTCTTATTGACGTCGATTTATCAAGACATCACACCCACACAGTTGCGGCATAATCGTGATCTACAATTGCACCGGCGGCATGCTCGTTCCAATTACGACAAGTTGTTACCTGTCGCCGCCAATCAAAAATTGACTGGTCGCTCAATATTAATCGTGACTTGGCAACGTAGCCAGCGCTTGCAACAGATGTTTGAAGCGTTTGGGATGAAGGTTCAAGTCGTCAATGATCACGAAAAAAGTATCAACTGGATTGCAACCGCCGCGTTGTCCAAACGTTTTGACTATGCGTTGTTATTAAGCGAGGGGCTATCACACAGTTTGTTAGCGACTATCGGCAAAGATACTTTGAAGCAACGCTCAGATATTGAACTGGTTTATAATGAAAGTCCGGAAGAATTGTTACGCCGCTGTTATCGCTTCTTTAGTACGCAAGCTTTATAATTAGATGTAACCAGACCTAAATGGAGGGGAATCTGATGAAAGAAAAACAAGTATTTCATATTAATGGCTATGTGGGGTTAGTATTGGCCATTTTATTTGTAATTGGTGGTGGTTGGCTGATTTGGGAAGGGAGTACTGGTGATAATATCGCTAGTATTTTATTCGGGGCCCTGTTGATTTTAATAGCAGCCTTTGGTGCGAGTTCGCTAACAATTGTCGGTCCTAATGAAGCTCGCGTTTTAACTTTCTTCGGGAAGTACATCGGGACTATTCGTGATTCAGGATTGTTCATGACGGTGCCATTGACCAATAAATTTTCGATTTCATTACGGGTGCGGAACTTCAACAGTGCAATTTTGAAAGTCAACGATTTGCGGGGAAATCCGATTGAAATTGCTGCAGTCATCGTGTTCAAAGTTGTCGATACGAGCATGGCGTTGTTTGAAGTCGATGACTATGAACAATTCGTGGAAATCCAAAGTGAATCCGCAATCCGGCACGTGGCGTCCGAATATCCCTATGATACTTTTGATGATGATAACAAAATCACCTTGCGGAGTAATCCCACGGAAGTATCCGACCGCTTAACGGAAGAACTGCAAGCACGGTTAAACGTCGCCGGGGTCGAAATTGTTGAAACGCGCCTCACGCATTTGGCCTATGCCACGGAAATTGCGAGCGCCATGTTGCAGCGACAACAATCATCGGCTATTTTATCGGCCCGCAAAGTCATCGTTGAAGGGGCCGTTTCCATTACCGAAGATACCATTCAACGGTTGGAAAAGGATACCGGGATGAAGTTGTCAGATGATAAGAAGCTCCAACTGATAAATAATATGATGGTGACCATCATTTCAGAGCGTGGGTCGCAACCGATAATCAATACTTCTGATTTGAAATAATCTATTTGCTGAATCGATATTTTTAGATTGTTTTTGAAAAAACCAGGCCCAAATGAATTGTGGCCTGGTTCTTTTTGCGTATAATTTTGCCGTTTTTGATGTCGTGATTTATCCTTTGTATTAACTATCCAGTAAATCATTCTACATACTTGTAGCAGGTACTTTTAAAAGTTTACCTTCAGTACTTTTTAATTCACTGGAATTAGTAAGAATGGCAAGAAATGTAGATTCACCAAGACCATTTAATCTGGAAACAATGGTTAAGTAACGCTTCATGTCTAGTGTAAATACTTTTTGAATGGCACGGAAGTCATGAATTTTTTAATTTATCAATATATATTAGTTAGAAGTCTCCAAACTTTTATAATCCCAATAGCTGGTCTTTTTTAGCTTCAAATTCATCTTGTGAAATAATTCCATCATCAGCTAACAATTTTAATTTACGTATCTCGTCAGAAGTATTAATTGTTTTATTTTGTTGTTGAGCAATTACTTCTTTAATAAATTCTTCTAATAGTTTTGTGTTTTTTCTTATACAAAATGAATTAAAAAGGTAGATTGTAAAATTAATCCGAACGCTGTTCGGACAAAAAAGATCAGC
>NZ_AYGX02000059.1 GCF_000498955.2 Lactiplantibacillus fabifermentans DSM 21115
AGGTTATGCTGAACAATTTGTCCAAAAATTCGGATTAAATTTGCAATCTACCATAGTAGTAAAAAATCGAGTGGAACAACTATCGAAAATCAGTACGCCTACGTCATTGGGTTACAAATTCGTGAAAAAGCTAAAATTGATGTCAAACCTAACATGAAGTTGTTACAAGTTAAGGCGCAACAAATCAATTATCGTAATTATGTCACCGCCCAACTCGAAAATACCGAACCGGTTATTATGCACGGGTTAAAAGTGAAAAGTTATGTGACGAAAGTCGGTTCTAGCAAAAAATTGTTGACGACTGACAAAGAAAATATGGCTATGGCGCCTAATAGTAATTTCAACTTTGCACTTGGTGATGGGAAGAAGCCGTTACAAGCTGGTAAATACACCCTGCACTTAACGGCGACATCTGATAAAGGCAAGTACAAGTGGAATTTCACTAAGAACTTCACGATTAGCCAAGACAAAGCCAAGTCTTTAAACAAGACCTCAGTCGAAAAAACGAAGAGCTATTTCTGGTGGTTTGTTGGTCTAGGCGTCTTGATTGTGATCCTATTAGGATTAGTCATCTGGTTACTCATTAAAAATCGGCGGCAAAACAACGATCAATAACGAGAGGAGTTAAAAGCCATGCGGCAGGTATCAAAACTATTTTTAGCAGCACTCTTAGCGCTTACTATTTTGTGGGTTGGTACCACGACCATTCAGGCCGCTGATGAAGAAACGAATACGACTTCGTTAGCGACGGCTCCGGCTGGTTTGAACCAATTGGATAAGCTCTTTGAATTACCATCAATATTTAGTAATGGCTTAACTAATAGTGCCAGCATTCAAGATGCAACTAGTACTGCGGCACCGTACACG
The DNA here is from genome assembly GCF_000498955.2 of Lactiplantibacillus fabifermentans DSM 21115. GTDB lineage: Bacteria > Bacillota > Bacilli > Lactobacillales > Lactobacillaceae > Lactiplantibacillus > Lactiplantibacillus fabifermentans. Next base: position 868 of record NZ_AYGX02000059.1, read on the forward strand.
CAAGCTATTCAATTGATGAGTGGCAAGAAACAAACTGGGGGCTTCTGGTCCACCGACACGAACCGGTTAAACTTGAATGAGGATGCGACCATCAAAGCGTGGGTTTATTTAGGCTCACAGACCAGTGCCAGCAAAGCTGGTGATGGGATGGCGTTTGTCATGCAAAATGATGCTAATGGCGTGCAAGCGGCTTCCAAAATGACCAGCAAGAATATGCAGACTGAATCATTAGGCGTTTGGGGTATCGATAGTGATAACAAGCAACAAGATGCTAGCGATTTTGCGGCGTCAGCCATTCAAAATAGTTGGGCGTTAGAATTTGATACGTATGCGAATACATCAAGTTCGTGGAGCAATGCTGGGGATGCAGATTCGTTTGATGTCGGGATTAAAACGCAACATATCGCCACGGGGTATCCGGGTGATCCGAGTCAATATGTAAACAAAAAAGTTAGTAGTGGGATTATTAGTGGTATTGTGATGCCGGATCGGTATTTCTTTACGCAGACCCATCATGATCCCAGTGTCGGGTTAAGTTTAGGCGATAGTAATTGGCACCACTTAGTTTTACAGTGGAATGCCAGTGCGAAGACGATGACGTATACGTTTAATGATATTAATGCGGACGGTTCAACGAATGCAAATGCCATTCAGAAAACAGAAACCATTGATACGAGCAAGTTCAATAGTAGCGACGGCTTAATGCGGTGGGGCTTTATTGGGGCCACAACGAATAGTTCCACTAATATGGTCGTGATTGAAAGTGTGCCTAACGCCGTCAAGAATAGCGCCAGTGTGCAAGTGACTGATAAGACTGCCGATAAGACGGTCGCTGCTGGTGATAAAGTGAAGGCCAAACATGAAGTGCAATATGATTACAAGTTGAGTTATGACGGGGGCCTAATCGACTGGGACAATATCGAAGCCGATTTGAAGCTACCCAAGCACGTGACCTTTACGTCGGCAGTGATTAAATATGCCAACGGGGCGTATCAGACCATTGATGCGCCGGCAGCCAGTGCCACTGAAGTCAGTTATGCGCTCAAGTCAGCCTTGTCAGCCAGCAACCAAACGGCCACAATCTCATTGACTGGGACGGCCGATAAGGTGGATGTGAATAGTAGCACCACCACGACAACGAGTACCTTTAAAAACAAGTCGTTTTCAACGACGGCCGATGCGCCAGACTACACGATTACCGTGGCGCAAGATATTGATATGTATGTTTCCTCAACGCAAACCGTTGCAAACGGGAATGATCTGAAATTTACTGGACTCGTGATTGCCGAAGGGTCTGAACAAATCTCCAATAGTTCGATTACGATTCATTCGAATTTGAATGGGGAAGATTTGCCGACTTATAACATGAGTGATGATGATGAATCAGCGCTTTTTCGGGTGCATATCAAGGCGGAACAGCTACATGTTGGTGAAAATAAGTTAATTTTATATGCCTCAGATTTTGATGATAATCAGTCTGAAAAACAGACCGTCATGATTACGGTGACCAGTGGTGCCCTGAGCTTTAAGACCGTTGCGTCTGAGAGTAAGTTCCAAAACATTGTTGTCGACGGCCATGCTAAAACGGCCGGACGTCAGGATGATTGGCAATTAGTGGTGGCTGACGACCGAGGCAAAGGTAGCAGTTGGAAATTAACCGCTAGCGCTGGCAAATTTACCAATGAAGATGGGCAAACATTGCCAGGCGAAGTGCAATATCTAAACGATGGCAATGCCACTGGCTTGAACTCGGAAGGAACTATCATCGCGAGTCATGAAACGACCAGTGATCTGGATGACTATGATGTCATAAAGACTTGGGACGATAAGAATGGAATCATCTATCGGAGCAACGCTGGGGCCACCCCCGGCTCATATTCCGGTAAGATTACTTGGACGTTAACGAATGCCCCATAGGAACGTGTTATCAATTTGATTTTAGACTAAAAATAGACCCCGCTACGGCTAATCGTAGCGGGGTCTATTTGTCGGTGTTATTCAGTTACTTCAGCTTTAGCAGCTTGGGCGATGGCGGCTTGACCTAAGATATTCAAGTAATTGAATGGACGATCATAAATTGGTTGGAAGAACATGTCCACAAAGCCTAAGTCATCAATGGTATTCTCATTTTGAATCATGACAGAAATCGTATTAGCTGATTGTGAAACGTCATAATTACTCATGAATTGAGCCCCTAAAATGGCCCGCGTTTCCGGATTGTAAACGAGTTGCATTAAGACGGGCGTGGTCGTTGGCATGAATTCTGGCCGATAGTTATCTTCAACGGTCACGGCGGCAGCTGGTAACCCTTCTGCTTGCGCATGTTCGAGCGTCATTCCGGAAGAAACGATGGTCTTGCCAAATAATTGTAATCCAGATGTTGATTGGGTCCCCATGTATTTACGGGTTGGCTTGAAGATGTTCATCCCAACTAAGGTCCCTTGACGCACGGCGTTAGTTGCTAACGGAATGTAGGCATCTTTGTGGGTTGGGTTGTAGTGCACTGCCACTGAATCGCCGGCCCCGTAAATATCAGGGTCAGAGGTTTGCATGTAGTCATTGGTCTTAATGGAACCATTGGCGTTCATGTCAACTTTGCCTTTGAGTAAGCCGGTGTTCGGACGGAAGCCGACGCATAAGATGGCCATATCAGCAGTATAGCTGCCTTGGTCGGTCGTGACGGTGACTTCGTCTTCACCGCTGAATCCTTTGACCATTTGGCCGAGGGCAAGTTTGATGCCATGGTCGACGAAGTCTTGTTGAATGCGATCAGTGTAATCTTTATCGAGATATTTGTTTAAAATACGTGGTAAGCCGTCAATCAACGTGACTTCTTTACCTTGTTTTTGGTAGGCTTCGACTAATTCTGTTCCGATGTAGCCGCCACCAATGACGATGACCCGTTTAGCATCTTTGGCGTCTTCCCAAAGTTTTTGGGCGTGGCTCCAATTCTTGCAGAGATAAACATTGGGATTTTTTATACCGTCGATTGGTGGAATTACGGGCCAAGAACCGGTAGTAACCACTAATTTGTCATAATGGTCAGTTTTAACTTCGCCACTAACCATGTCAGTCACCGTTACTTCGTGAGCATCAGTGTTAATGTCGGTGACATCATGTTGCATGTGGACCGTTGCCCCGAGCTTGGCGAGTTGGTCAGGACTTGAATAGAATAAACCTTGAGGATCAGCGACTTCGCCGCCTAAGTAGAGGGCAATCCCACAAGATAAGAAGGAGACATTATCATTACGTTCATAGATGGTCACTTCCGTGTTAGGATCCGTGGCCAAGATTTGATTAACCGCAGCAGTGCCGGCATGGGTACAACCAATTACGATAACTTTCATTAAAAACACTCCTTAAAATTTATGTGTTTAATTTCACAATTAACTTTGTGCAACATGATTTAGTTAACAATTACATTGTACTAGATTGAAATGAAAACGCAACCATTATGCGGCAAAAAGTTAAAGGTATTCATTAATCGTGTGATAACCAAACACTGATAAACTCGGGGATGCGTGTTGTTAATGAGGTTGACGTTCAGCGGGGGTGATAGTTGTGACGTGATATTTAGTTAAGCATACCAGTTGCACGATGATTTGCCAATTATTAATAAAAAAATCCTCACAAGCAGCGCTTGTGAGGCTAGTGAACGGACTAAACTTGATAACGATATTGTTGGGCGGTGACGGCCGTGAAACCGAGTTTGCTTAAAATTGTCGGGGAATCGGCGTCTTCAACCGGTAAATTGACCGTCAACTGGGTGAGGTGTAGTTCATCAGTCCCAAACGTGAGTAATCGTTGATAAAGCTCGCTTAATGTCGCCGGAGTGACCATCTTTGCGAGTAATTCGACACTGATGGTGGCCGTTTTGGTGGTCATATCAATTGGTGAAAACCCCGCGCGACCAATGAATTGATCCGTTTGGCGGTCACTGATCGCCCAGACGAGTTGTTGATCATGGAAAATCTCGCGCATCGTTTGATTGATGTAGTCGGCGGTCGTCAGCATGGTTGGCTGGCCGGCGTCAACTTGCTGGCATAAGTGGAAGACGTCCATGGCGCGCACCTTTGTTAACCAGTCAAAAGTGTAGTGGGGCGTCAAAATTGGATGGTACTTTTCAAATTGTGACATGGAAAATCCTTTCTAACAAAAAGTGCCCGGCATCCACCCGGCACTTGTAACGTAATTTAAAATTAGCTTACCAGATTTTAACCCGTTTGTCCGGTGCGAGGTACATCGGATCAGTCGGTTGAATATCAAAGGTAGCGTAGAAATCATCTAAGTTCTTTGGTTGGACGTTGGCCCGTAACTTAGCGGGCGCATGGACGTCGATTGAAAGTAACAATTGCATATATTGCTTGGTCGCTTTCATCCGCCAAACCATCGCCCAGTTCGTGAAAAAGGCCGCTAGATCAACGTCAGCTTCACCTTTGGCGGCTTCTTCGGCACAACTTAAGCCTCCAGCATCGGCGATATTTTCCGAAACGGTCAACGTCCCGTTAACTTTAGCGCCAGCAAAGTCTAAGCCATCGAATTCGGCAATCATTGCTTTGGCTAATTCTTTGAAGTGCGCGGAATCGTCATCCGTCCACCAATTATGCAAGTTCCCAAATTCATCGAACAAGGCGCCATTGTTATCGAAGGCGTGCGAGATTTCATGGGCAATGACGGCCCCAATCCCACCGTAGTTGGCACTCGATGATTGGTCCAAACTGTAGAATGGTGCTTGTAAAATTGCTGCTGGGAAAACGATGATGTTCATAAATGGGTGATAGTAAGCGTTAACTGTATCTGCACTCATTTCCCAACGAGTCCGGTCGGTGGCTTGGCCCCATTTGGCGAACATATCTTGTCGCGCAATCCGACCAAAGCATAAGACGTTGCTCAAAACATTGCCACCATCGGCTGCTGGGAGTGTCTTATATTTTGTATAAACGGCTTCCAACTTGTCGGGGTAGCCAACTTGAATGCCCAAGTTATCCAATTTGACGATGGCTTTAGCCCGGGTGTCGGCACTTAACCAAGTGTTGGCTTGTAAGCGGCGTTTGTAGACGGCAATCATTTTTTCGACCATGTGATGCACATCGGCTTTAGCAGTTTCACCGAAGTATTTGTGACCATAATAGAGACCGACTACTTGGTCAAAAGCCCCGGCAGCTAAGTAGTAAGCACTCTTAGCTTGGCTGCGAGGTTGCGCTTGTCCGGATAACGTCCGCGAATAAGTTGTGCCAACGGTCCGCATTTCATCACTTAAGTAGCCACTTAAACGTTGCACGAGCTTAGCTTTCATCCAGTTCTTCATCATCGTGAAGTTATCTGGATTGACCACATCGTTGAAGTGATCGAAGTAAGCGGGTTCTGGCAAAATAACGAGTTCAGGATTGCCGTTGATTACGGAGTAGGTAATCGCAGCTAAGTCCAAATAACGACTGTTATTGACGAATTCTTTGAATGGCCGCGGATTATACATCTTGCTATAATCCGCCGCTTCTTCGGCACTCTTGACCCACGGCACGATTAAACGGTCGAATTTCAACGTGTCATCAACGATTTGTTGCGCTTGAGCTGCGGATTCGCCAGCTAATTGCAAGAGTTGTAACATCATTTGCCCATAAACGGCTAATAACTTAGGGCCTTGTTGGTTGCCTTCGTCGTAGTATGTCTTATCCGGCAAAATCGTATTCGGCGCTTGCGCGAATAAAGCGTTGACCTTGGTATTTTTCATGTCGGCATCGACATCGAGGCTAAATGGTAATGGCAAACCATCATAAATCCAGTCCGGCATGCGTTGTTGTAAGTCCGCTAAGTCGGTCAAACTATCAATTTGTTTCAAATATGGCCGTAATGGCTTGGCGCCATCTTGGTCACGCTTTTCGAAATCTTTGGTCAATTGATAAAACTTGATGAATTCGGCTAACTGCGGGTCGTTAGGCGTCGTTTTGCCAGCGACCATCGCGTCAAAGTCGTGCATCAACGTTTTTTCAATCCCATCGACGAGATCCATGAAACCACCTGTCGAAGCATGGTCAGCGGGAATTTCGGCGGTTGCTTGCCAGTCACCGTTGACGGCGTCATACAGATCTTGTTTTACAGCTGCTTGACTGATTGTTGCCATTAAATCCACTCCTCAATTAATATTCTAATATCGTCTTAATTATAGCTGAAATGTTTCACGGTTGGGCGATTCACGTTCGGAAAAAACAATTATTTTAAAAAGGGGGTGGTTGTCGCTGACGGTTGCCAGTAATTCCATTCGCCGTGGGGACCGGTTTCAGCCAAAGGGCGGTCTGAAACCTTGCTTTGAAGCCTGAAACTCGCAGTCTTCAAAGACATCCGTGGCGTAAACGCGACCCAGCCCGTCCCGTTAACGCCACCCGCACGGCGGATTCCATTACTGGCAACCGTCAGCTTGATTGATGCGCCCAATCGAATTCAGAAACGATTTTTAGCAATATAAGCTGTTAAGGTAGATTGTAAAATTAATCCGAACGCTGTTCGGACAAAAAAGATCAGCTTC
>NZ_AYGX02000060.1 GCF_000498955.2 Lactiplantibacillus fabifermentans DSM 21115
GTTATGCTGAACAATTTGTCCAAAAATTCGGATTAAATTTGCAATCTACCAAACAATAAAATTATGAGAAAACTGTTAATCAAGACGCCATAGTTTCGGTTCAATCAATTGAAAGCCACGGCTCAGCGTGCTATGCTTTAACAACCGTGAGGAGGTAGCGGTTGCCCGTTTGGGTGAAATTCTTTGCAATTTTCCATTATCGCCGTATAATGAAAGTCAATATTAGTCAAAGATAATGAAAAGGGTGAAGCAAATGCAAAGTCAAAATATCTCCGATATCATCGAAAAATATTTAAAAAGTATTTTGGCGGACGCTGAGCATGTTGAAATTCGGCGGTCAGAAATTGCTGACTTATTCAACGTGGTACCTTCGCAAATTAATTACGTGATTAAAACCCGTTTCACCATCCAAAACGGTTACTTAGTTGAAAGTAAACGCGGTGGTGGCGGCTATATCCGGATTGAAAAAGTTAATTTGCTCGATGATGCCGACGTATTGGACACCCTCATACAAGTGATTGGTGATTCAATTACGCAACGTGATGCCTATGCCGTCGTTCAAAGTCTCTATGAAGATGAGGTTTTAAATCGTAGGGAGGCCCAATTAATATTAGTCGCCACGGATCGCAATACCTTAGGGGTTGATGATCATGACTTGGAAAATAGTCTGCGGGCGCGCATTATTATTGGCATCCTCAACCACCTGCGTTATGAAAGCTAAATTAAGCTAAAGAAAGCGAGGAATCGCAATGGATAACCTATTTACCCCGAGTGCCAAAAGTGTCTTAGTCTTAGCACAAGAACAGGCCAAGTACTTTAAGCATCAAGCAGTGGGAACGGAACATTTATTATTAGCCTTGGCCATTGAAAAAAATGGGATTGCTAATAAGGTGTTACAACAGTATGCCGTCAGTGAAGACGATATTCGTGAAGAAATCGAACGGTTTACTGGCTATGGTACTTTAAGCAATGTCGGCAAGGACACTTATTTACCATACTCCCCGAAAGCCAAAGAAATTTTGTCAGTCGCTGGTGATGAAGCTAAGCGTTTAGGCGCCAACAAGATTGGGACTGAACACCTGTTATTAGCCATGTTATCCGACGAAAGCATCTTGTCCTCGCGCATTTTAATGAATTTAAACTTAGACTTAGGTCAAACGCGTAAAGTTGTTTTACGTAAGCTCGGTGTTTCAGATGCGATGAACAATCGTAAAAAGGGTGCCGCCAGTGATATGGCCCGTAAGCAACGTGATAACCGTAAGGGCGCCACGGAAGGAACCCCAACCTTGGATTCCTTAGCCCGGGACTTAACGCAACTGGCGAGTGAACAACAGATGGATCCCGTGGTGGGCCGTTCTAAAGAAGTCAAACGGGTCATTCAAATTTTGTCACGCCGGACTAAGAACAACCCCGTTTTAATTGGGGAACCTGGTGTTGGTAAAACTGCGATTGCGGAAGGTTTAGCCCAAAAGATTGTGGCGGGCGATGTGCCGAGCGACATGGCCGACAAACGCTTAATGATGCTCGATATGGGCTCATTAGTTGCTGGGACGAAGTATCGTGGTGAATTCGAAGATCGCTTGAAGAAAGTTATCGACGAAATTTACAACGATGGGCATGTCATCTTATTCATTGATGAATTGCATACCTTGATTGGTGCCGGTGGTGCTGAAGGGGCGATTGATGCTTCGAATATTTTGAAGCCCGCCTTAGCGCGTGGTGAACTCCAAACCATTGGGGCCACGACCTTAAATGAATATCAAAAGTATATCGAATCGGACGCTGCTTTAGAACGGCGGTTTGCGACGGTCATGGTTGATGAACCAACCGAAGACGAAGCGGTTGAAATTTTAACCGGCTTACGGCCACGGTATGAAGAACATCATCATGTCACGATTACGGATGAAGCGGTCCAACAAGCGGTCACTTTATCGAGTCGCTACATTAGTGACCGCTTCTTACCTGACAAGGCGATTGATTTGATGGATGAAGCGTCAGCTAAAGTCCGGATTGATCAAATGGAAAAGCCAACTAAATTGACGAAGAATCAAGATAAGTTGGCCGCCTTACGTCAACAAAAAGAAACGGCCATTGAAGATCAAGATTTCGAAAAGGCAGCGGAAATTCGCCAACAAGAAATGAAGTTAAAAACGCGCTTAGATAAACAAGCCGAAGCCGCGGAAGCTGATGTTGAGGCTGGTAAGACGCCGCAATACAGTTTACAAGTCACGGGCGAAGATATCGCGCAAGTCGTTGCTGAATGGACCGGCGTACCGTTGACGCAATTGCAAAAGACGGAAAGCGAACGCTTAGTTAACTTGGAACACATCTTGCATCAACGGGTCGTTGGCCAACCAGAAGCCGTTTCGGCGGTCGCCCGCGCGATTCGTCGGGCTCGGAGCGGGTTGAAAGATCCGAGTCGGCCAATTGGGTCATTTATGTTCTTAGGACCAACCGGGGTCGGGAAGACCGAATTAGCTAAGGCCTTAGCCGAAGCGATGTTTGGTTCCGAAGACAACATGATTCGGATTGATATGTCCGAATACATGGAACGTTACTCCACGAGTCGGTTGATTGGGTCCGCGCCTGGTTATGTTGGTTACGACGAAGGTGGGCAATTGACCGAAAAAGTTCGGCAAAAGCCATACTCCGTGGTGTTATTCGATGAAGTTGAAAAAGCCCATCCCGATGTCTTCAACATCTTGTTGCAAGTCTTAGATGATGGCTACTTGACCGATTCGAAGGGCCGCAAAGTCGATTTCCGGAACACCATTTTAATCATGACTTCGAACTTAGGGGCCACGACCTTACGTGACGAAAAATCCGTTGGGTTCGGTGCCAGCGACAAAGCGAATGATTACCATGCCGTTTCAGCTACGATTCATGAAGAATTACGGAAAGCCTTCCGTCCTGAATTCTTGAACCGGATTGATGAAACGATTGTCTTCCATTCATTGAATAAGGAAGAATTGCATGAAATCGTCAAGTTAATGGCTAAAGAAATCGTCAATCGTGTTGCCCAACAAGGTATCAAGATTAAAATCACGCCAGCTGCGATTGACGTCGTTGCTAAAGCTGGTTTTGATCCTGAATACGGGGCACGGCCAATTCGCCGGGCACTGCAAACTGAAGTGGAAGACCGCTTGAGTGAAGCCTTATTGACCGGTGAAATCAAGGTCAACGATACCGTCACGATTGGTGCTAGCAAAGGGGCCATCACGATTAGTATCAAAAACGACACGAAACCAGCCGGACGTTCGACCGTTTCTTCTAAATAACAATTAGCTAAATATTTAAGTCTAGGAGCTTTGGTTCCTAGGCTTATTTTTATTGTCGCTCCGCTGCCAGCAACTCGGGACATCGCCGTGGGGCAGACCTTGGGCCAAAGAGCGGTCCCAAGGGCGCTTTTGAACCCGGCCATAATGCATACCGGTTTCAAAAGACGACCCCAATATCGTGTCGGGCCAACCCACCGACCCAATATTGCGACACGGTGATGTCCCGAGTTGCTAGCAGCTGCGCTGAATGGTGTGGATAACTATTCTGGTTGGTAGAGGTGAATCATGGATTTGTGGATAACCTTGATGAAAAACGAGGTTAAAGTGCGTATCTGGTAAGTAGGGATGTGGATCTTTGGATGATACGTTCATTTTTAGTCAATTGTATTGAGGTTAGGATGGTTAATTTTAAATAGTAACTCCATCTTAGTCACAACTTATGATGAATCTGTTGATAAACAGTGCGATTTGAGGTGTGTAATGTTGACGTTCGTGGGGATTTTCCACTGTTGCTGTGACCTTGCCAACGGTTACCGGCGCGTGCACCGCATTCCGATGATGCTTAAAAAGTCATCATTAAAGTAACTTCGCAATAAAATCGTAATACAAACTGGCTAGCCGTCACTTGCGGAATGGTGTAAATTATAATAAGAAATAAAGAATGAAAGAAGATGATTTGCATGGTTACGCGTGCGGAACAATTAGCACAGACGCACCGCGCGATTTTGGATGCGGCCCGCGAACTGTTTTTGAAGAATGGCTACGCCGCTACTAGTACTCGCGACATTGCGAAAGCCATTGGGATTACACAGCCGGCCCTTTATCATCATTTTAAAGATAAAGAGGTTATCTTCTTAGCCGTGATCACCACGGTCGGGAGTGAAATCAAAGCGGGTATCGATGAAATCAATGCCCACGACCAATCAGCGTTGGACCAACTGACGGATGTGACGTTACTACTAACGCATAAACATCCCGCTGATGTCTTTACCTTGATTCATACGAGCTTTAAAGAAATCAGTCACGAACACATTCGGCAATTAGCCGGCGTGTTCATGACGGACTATGTTCAACCGATTCAAGCGGTCTTTGAACAAGCTAACGTGCAACTCCAACCCGATGTCACGCCAGCAATGGCGGCCAAATTTTATTTAACGAGTTTAAGCCCGCTATTTAATAGCTTCCATCAAATCGGTGATCCCAACGCCGACGAACGGACCCAAGTTCAAACGTTATTAAAAATGATTCTATTCGGGGTTGCGCAAGCGCCGACTGAATAGTAATGATTTATGATTGGCTTGCCGTTGTGCGTCAGTGGTAATTCCAGTTGCCGTGGCGACCGCCTTGAGCCTGAGGGGCGGTCTCAAGGCTCGCTTGGCTGCTTGGCAAAGTGCGCCAATCAACCAAGACGTCGGTGGTGTAAGTCCGACAAAAAGCATGCCGGACTAATGCCACTTACACGGCAACTTCCATTACCACTGACCCACAACTAAATTGAGTGTTGATATAGAGACGACGCCGCTACGATTTGTAGTGGCGTTTAGTTCATTCATAAATTACGATACGATTTATTTGTATTGTTTAAATTAGTGATTCAGCACTAGCGTCCAGTCTATTAAGATGATAAATGGGTTAGTATGAAGTATTTTGTAGATCGGCGTTAGTATTACTAGATAATTCAGTGTTAATAAGCGAGGTTGTTTTCGCAGTAGCTGATGCTTTATGATAATTGTCGGCTGCTGTAACAAAATAATACAAGTTGGTATTCATGCGGTAGATTGTAAAATTAATCCGAACGCTGTTCGGACAAAAAAGATCAGCTTCCTT
>NZ_AYGX02000003.1 GCF_000498955.2 Lactiplantibacillus fabifermentans DSM 21115
GTTATGCTGAACAATTTGTCCAAAAATTCGGATTAAATTTGCAATCTACCATTAGTCGCGAATTTAACAAAGCTTAAGCTTGTAATGCCGCCACCTGACGGACCATCGCTAACTCTTCGTTCGTTGGAACCAACATCACTTTGATTTTCGAATCCGCACTACTGATAACCCCTTCGGCATTGGCGGCATTTAACTGCGCGTCCAATTTCACTCCGAAGATGGCTAACTCATCAATAATTTCTTGGCGTAATTCAGCATTATGTTCACCGATTCCACCCGCAAAGACTAAGGCGTCGGCCCCCTGCAATTCGGTCAAATAACTCCCGGCATATTTAACGATGCGGTTAACAAAAATCTTAATCGCCAGTTGGGCCCGCGGATTCGTGGCTTCTTGTGCCTTGATTTCACGCATATCTGGTGAAATACCAGAAACCCCTAACAAGCCTGATTCATTATTGAGCATCATCATGATGTCGTTAGGATCAGTTACTTTTTCTTGGGCCATTAAGAATGGCAATACGGACGGATCAACATCCCCAGCCCGCGTGCCCATCGTGACCCCGGTCAATGGCGTAAAGCCCATCGACGTATCGAAGGCTTTCCCATTTTTAACCGCGGCTAAGGAAGCGCCACTACCTAAATGTAACGTAACTAAGTCTAAGTCGGCTTGCGGTTTGTTTAACAATTCCGCCGCCCGACCTGTCAAATAACCGTGTGAGATACCGTGTTCACCGTAACGGCGAATGTGGTATTTTTCAGTCAATTCATAAGGTAAGCTATAAATGGCATTCATTTCTGGCAAGTCAGTGAAGAATTGACTGTCGAAGACCGCGTATTGGGTCACTTCTGGTAAGGCTTGAGCCATTGTTTCGATGCCCTTAGCTTCCATCGGATTGTGTAGCGGCGCAAAGTCGCTCAACCCTTTGATTTCATCTAAAACCGTGGGAGTAACTTCGACCGCTTGTTTAAAGGTCGTCCCACCGGCAACTACACGATGGGCCACCGCTGTAATTTCGGTCAATGATTGAATAATCTCTAAACGTTGGAGTTCCGCTAACATCATTTTAGCCGCGGCATTTTGGTCCAAGTTGTCGACCGTCGTTTCATATTTTTGATGGTCACCATACTTGATCGTAAAAATTGAACCGGGCATACTGATTCGTTCCACCAGACCGCTAGCTACAACTGTTTCAGCAGGCATTTCAAATAATTGCCACTTCAACGAAGAACTACCGGCATTGATAATTAATGTTTTTTGCAAAAATATCACACTCCCATGTAATAGGATACCGAATTTTTCTGAAAAATGTTGAATTATTTTTCATGCGGTATAATTAATTTGAAATTTAACTTTTACGAGGATGGTTAATTATGGAAAATCAAACCGATGCGACGTTAGTTAGTCAAGCCATGCAACGTCAAATCTATCGGACTAAAAAACAAATTGAAGCTTTGACCCGCGCTATTGACCGCGTGGACGATGCCACGGAACTACAAGTTAAAGGAACGTTACTCAAAACTTATGCCAGTCAAATTACGGGTCGCCATAACTATGTCGAACTGCCGGATTACCGTTATCCGGACCGAAAACTCACGATTCAACTCGACGCTAGCAAGTCCATCATTGAAAACGCCGAGGCTTATTTTCATCATTACCGCAAAGACAAGCGGGGGCTCGCAACCGTGGAAGCTAACCGTGACGCGGCACAAACCGCATTAACTCAGCAGCTGGCTCGTCAGGAACAATTTGACGCCACTGATGTTGACCAAGTCGCCGTCGTCAAGCAACAATTAATCACGGAAGGTGCCATTAAACTCAAAGTTTTACATTCATCCAAATTACCAACGCCCGCACATCCGCGGCGCTTTTATACCCACGACCATGTCTTAGTGGAAGTTGGTAAAAACAGTCGTCAAAATGACCACCTGACGTTAACCGCGCGCAAAGATTATTACTGGATGCACGTTAGCGAACTCCCGGGTTCCCACGTGGTTATTCATAGCAACCATCCGAGTGAACAGACCTTACAAGAAGCCGCCGTGTTAACCGCCTATTACAGTAAAGGGCGTCACGCCACGCGGGTACCGGTGGACGTCTTAAAGGTCAGTCAGCTACAAAAGCCCAAGGGTGCTAAACCTGGTTTAGTGACCTTTAGCGGCCAATCAAAAATCATTACCGTTAACCCTGACGCTACGCTAGTCACGGCATTACGTGACCCGGAGGATATTACTGATGACGCCGATTGAGACTTATATCAATAACCAACCGCTTGCTTATCAAGAACGCTTGCAAACGATTCGAACTACGATGGCAGCTATCTTACCGGAAGCTGATGAATGTTTGAAATATCAAATGCCGACCTTTTATTGGCATGAAAATGTAATTCACTTTGCTTTGTTTAAACATCACATTGGGTTATATCCTACGCCGAGTGCCGTGACGGCCTTCGCCGACCAATTAACGGACTATCAAACGAGTAAAGGCGCGATTCAATTACCGTTAACGGCCCCGTTACCCCTTGACTTAATTCGAGAAATCACCGAATTTCGCCGCCGAGAAGTCATCGCCAAATATCACTTAACTGATTAACGTTGCCACCAAGATTCGGGTAAAAAATCAATCGCGATAATGGTATCCATGTCAATTTGATGGACCACCCCCGCTTGTTGATTCAATAAGACAGATTGGTCCTCCACCGCCGCAATTAAGCCACTAGGGCGTTGGCCGTCTACTAAAGTTAGCTGGACGACACAATTCAATTCATAGGCTTGTCCGAGCGACGTTGCAATTGTTTTTAGCTTTTCCATGCCGATCACCTCATCCAAAATAGTAGCCTAATCATACCACACTTCAGAACGTGCGTTCGCTGATTTGCAATTACATTTTGATGACAAGGGTCTCGCCGGACAATTTGACCTGAAGTCGGCTTGAGGTATTATGCTGAACTTAATTATTACGGAAAGCTGGTTATGCTCATGAACGCGTTAACAGACACCTACACCTTGAATAACGGCGTTAAAATCCCGATTGTTGGCTTTGGCACTTGGGAAGCACCAAATGGTCCCATCGCGCAACATGCCATCGAACAGGCCTTAGCAGTTGGTTACCGTCATCTTGATACTGCTCGCGTCTACTGGAACGAAGCTAGTGTCGGGGCCGCCATTAAAAATAGTGGCATCCCGCGGGACCAAATTTTTGTCACCACTAAACTTTGGAATACCGATCACAGCTATCAATTAGCCACGGCCGCTTTAGATAAGGCCTTACAGCGGCTAGCCCTTGATTACGTGGATTTATTTTTGATTCATACGCCCGCGACGAATTATCCTGATTGGGCCGCTAAAAATGCTGAAACGTGGCGCGCATTGGAAGACGCTTATCACGCCGGCAAAGTGCGCGCCATTGGGGTATCCAACTTTAATCCCGACCAATTGACCCAGTTACTCCAAACGGCGACCGTCACCCCGGCAGTCAATCAAATTCAATTGAATCCGCAACATCCCTTACCGGCCACCGTCGCTTTTGACGAGGCCCATCATATTCTAAACGAGGCTTATAGTCCGTTCGGTCACGGTAAGCTCCTACAAAACCCCGAGTTGCTGGCGTTAGCTGCAACCTATCATAAATCAGTAACGCAAGTCTTATTGCGCTGGTCATTGCAACACGGCTATTTGCCACTACCCAAATCGGTTCATGACCAATACATTCAAGCCAACATCGAAATTTTTGATTTTAGCTTAACGTCAACCGACATGGCTAAACTTGATCATTTAGCCTAAAAAACAGGATGCCCCTGACTAGCAATCATTGCCAGCCGAGGGGCATCCCGTTTTATTTACCCTAAAATTGCTTTAATCGCGTTAACTTCATCCGAACTAAATTCTAACTTTTTAGCAGCCGCTAGATTAGCGTGTAAGTGGTCAATACTCGTCGTCCCGATAATCACACTCGTGACCGTTTGCGAGCGTAGTAGCCACGCTAAGGCCATTTGTGCGAGAGTCTGGTCGCGTTTTTCCGCAATCGCGTTCAGCGCATTTAATTGGGCGACCACGGCTTCAGTCCCATGGGCCAATAAATATTTATTCGTCCGATGAATTGGGAAGTCAGCCGGAATCCCATCTAAATACCGTTGCGTTAACAGGCCTTCTGCAAGCGGTCCATAGGCAACTAACCCGGCATTATTCTGACCTAAATAGTCAATCAACCCGGTATCTTCCGCATCATGGTGCAACATGTTATAGGACACTTGATTGACTGTAAATGGCGTATGCATATCGTTAAAATAGCCGACCATTTCAGCGGTTTGGTCGCGGTCATAGTTAGAGATACCGACGTACAATGCTTTACCCTGACGGACTAATAAATCCAACGCTTGGGCCGTTTCTTGTAAATCAATATTTGGATCTGGCCGATGTGAGTAGTATAAATCAACATAATCCAGATGCATTTGCTTTAAACTGCGGTCCAAAGAACTGACTAACGTTTTTCGGGAACCAAATGCCCCGTAAGGACCGGGCCAAGCGGGATAACCCGCCTTGGTCGTAATCACTAATTCATCGCGATACGGCGCTAAATCACGTTGCATAATTTGGCCAAAAGTCCGCTCCGCTGAACCTTTTGAAGGCCCATAGTTATTAGCTAAGTCAAAACTAAATACCCCATGGTCAAATGCGTCTAAAACTACTTGCCGCGAACGGGCAAACGGCGCTTCATCGCCAAAATTACGCCATAATCCTAATGAGACTACGGGTAGTTGCAAACCAGTGTGACCCACTCGCCGAATCGGTAAGTCATCATACCGGGTACTTGCTGCTTGATAAGGTAGATTGCAAATTTAATCCGAATTTTTGGACAAATTGTTCAGCATA
>NZ_AYGX02000061.1 GCF_000498955.2 Lactiplantibacillus fabifermentans DSM 21115
TTTTCTCCACGAGTACCTGTTGCATACGCAAGAAACAATCTGATTCCACATCCAGGACAACTCCAGTGGTTAAAGCCAAACTTAACATGTGTCACTTTATCGTAACCACACTGTGGGCACATAAATTCAGCCTTTACCATCTCACCATCTTTAGGCATCCATGTCGGTTTCTTGAAGTCAAACTTAGGATCAGTATTAGAGTCTTCATTCGTTGCGCCTGAGTCTTCCGGAACGAATGTATGTTTTTCCTCACGACCAGTATTTAATTCATCATTACGACCAGTAACCAACTGATGTGACTTAAAAATTTCCTCAAAACTCAATTCACGAGTTGCTTCAACTGTTACGGTCAAATCATTGTTTTCAATCTTTAATTTCATAATTACTTACCGTCCTCTTTGGTTGATTTTTTATTCTCCTCGGCATGTTGCTTCATGCGCCGGTGCTTCCGTTTAATCGTTGAACGCTTCTTAGTGTGTTTAGGCATCTTCGTTCTCCGTAATGTAGTATTTGCCT
Organism: Lactiplantibacillus fabifermentans DSM 21115; assembly: GCF_000498955.2. Classification (GTDB taxonomy): domain Bacteria; phylum Bacillota; class Bacilli; order Lactobacillales; family Lactobacillaceae; genus Lactiplantibacillus; species Lactiplantibacillus fabifermentans. The sequence goes on from NZ_AYGX02000061.1 coordinate 517, forward strand.
TCGTCAATCGAATCAATGTACTTATTACCACATTGATATTGCCAATCCGGCAATTAAAACGTAAATCGTTAAGGCTTTGGCCAACCCGTGTTCCTCATCTTCAACCGTCATTGAAACAAATAGCACGATCAAGATTAGAAAAACATACGCCCACATCCAACCATCCCCTATCAATGTGTATACCGCTAGAATAGCCATCCCAGGACAACTACAAACAGCTTGATACCGCCGACAACTATGAAGCAGACTGCTGTCCACGCTACCCAATCAGCAAACAAATCTTTAATTGTCATCATTCGCCCTCCATCGATTCTGCCATCGCCATAACCAGCGGGTAGTCTTCCCATGCTACCTCCGATTCATCGGCATATCCCATAGCCTCACAGGCCGCTTGTATGGCCCATGCCGGTATTTCTTTATCCATATCTAATCCCCCTTGTCATTCGGGTCAACGTCATACCAGCCCTTAGCGCACATCAATTTCCAATGATAATTTTTATCACTCGCTGTTTTATTCAATTCATTACATCGTTTAAAAGCATCACCATATCGCTTGTAATATTTTGAATATTCATTGTTGTACTCGCCCTGAAACAGCAGCACTATCTTATAAACCGCAATCGTTTCCCGGCCTACCGCCATTGATAACTTGCTCATTTAACACCCTCCGTAACTTCTTCTATCTCTACTCGCGGGTTTCGCTTATCAACTACAAATTCGTCCTGAAATCCAGTTATATGTTTTCGATTGTCGTTGCCCAAAATCCCAGCCTTCATAAAACCGTCCAGCACAAACTTTTTAGCAAATGCAATATTGTCCGCGTCTTTTCGGCTGTTTTTCGTGTACCACGTAAATTTAAGCTTGCAAGGCCAACTGAATTCGACTCCAGAATTCCGGCTTGCCCTCGCGTATACACTACATAAGGCCGTGTACCGCTTCTTTAGGTTAGCTGCCGCATACCGATTGGCCCGTTCAGCCTTGATGTACTCATTTAAGCTAGGTAATTCGCCCTTAATCACGACTTTGCTCATACTTTCGGCACCCAGCTAATGTAATAGCCATTAACAACCCCGTTAGACATACTGGCCTGTCTAATCGAAAACTCTGGGGCGTCAATTCTCTCGCATAACCGTGACAGGGTTTGATACGCGATCACTTCATCAGAATTGTTATACTTCTCAGCACGCCAGTAACCGTTATTCAGTGGCAGGCTGTATTTGTGGACTAAATCCTTTACCCGCTTGAATTCAATTGCCGTGCTTTCGGCTATCTGCCTGAGAGAATGTTTGCCATGTTTACGTGCTTGCAGAATGGCTTTGATATCTTCACGCTCTCCCTGCTTCGGATCTTGTTTCATACTGGCTAGGTAGGCCGCATCATCCCATGGCTTAGCTGTTTCCTCTTCAATGACTACCGGGAACTGCCACTCGCCATGTTGGTACTTGGCCAGTACCAAGCGATGTAGTTCTGGCTCTTCGCCAGTAGCTAGCACCCTATGCTCCTCATCAAACGTCTTGATTGCGTACATTAGACAACACCCCCGCTAATTCCTTTTCGTAGTGCTGGTGTACCGCCTGCGTACAATTAGGGCACGGCTGTACTACCCATACACCTTTCATAATTTCAACATGCACAATTTTTGTGCCATTACATTCACACATTAGAACGATACCTCCCGCTTATCCGGTGTTGCTGCTGTAAAACTAATGACGTGCCCGTTTATGCCGCGGTACAATCGCGAGATGATCTTCGGGTTATATACGTTTGCTAAACCGGCACTACCCAAATTGGTGGTGATAATGGTTCGCTGACGATTATTCACAATCCCAAATAACACATTCTGCACGTAATCGCTGGCTTCTTTTCGGTTCTTACTCTGATCACTTTGGAACGTCGCTTCTGAGCCTAAATCATCAAGCACTAGTAAGTCTGCATCGCCTAGCAATTGAACCATGTTCTGTTCGGTATAACGGCTGTCAGGATGGCCGAAACTGCCTTTGATTAATCGGAACAATTCATTCACACTAACGAATAGGCAGGCCATAGGTTTGTCTGCGTGATCATTCACTGCTTTAGCAATGGATAAGGCCAAATGCGACTTACCGCGCCCCGGCAGACCCGTCAATATCGTGTTGTACGTAGTTTTTGGGTTTAAATACTCGCCAGCAATCTTCCGTGCCAGCTTTAGGTTATTCGCTGACTCCGAACTGTTCGGGCGGAAATTATCAAAGTTGGCATCCATCAGGGTCGGATCATCGAATATCGAGTCCATGGCCAACACGTCAGAGGTTCGGCGCTTATGCCAGTAATCATTAGCATGATCAATAATCTTGTGGTTTTGCTGTTCAATTTTTTCTTTGGTACAAACCATGCAGAATGGCTGGTGTCCCTGCATGTAAACCATATTCACCCCATGCCGTGGGCAAACTTGGTCGCTGGTCTTTAATCGTTGTAGCTCAGGAAAGCTAATCCCTCGCGCACTCTTAGAAGTCGTTTCTGACATACGTTTGTGCCTCCCTTGATGCCTGACCACCGCTAGTCGCAGCTGGTTGAACGGGCGGTGTCATGTCGTAATTGCTTAACCAACCGCCGTTATCCAACCAGTTCGCTAGCTGCTGAACGTACTGTCCCTGTATCCCCTTAACTTCCAAGTACCGCTTATAATTGCCGATACCCTGAATAATTTGGTCTTTCGTAGCTTTACCAGCGGGGGTGGCACCAGTCACGGTAGCCCGATAATAAGCATTCCATGCGTCACCAAACTTTTCTTGGCGTGGGTAAACAGCCCACACTTCGTTCTGGAACTCTTCACGAATATGGTCACGTGGGTCCTTATTATCTTTTTCGGTAGTAGTCGGTTCAGGTGTAGTATTAGTAAGTTCTTTGGAGCTACCAGTTGGGCTACTGTCTGGGGTACCAGTTGAGCTACTACTTGGGTTACTAGTTGAGCTACTATTATCGTTTCTAGTAGCCCAACTGGTACTGTAAAGCCTGATAATTTGGTACTGAGGCTTTTGCTTATTTCTTTTGCCGGGGACGTATTTGATTAATCCAAGTTGTACTAGTTCGTTCCTAGCCTTCTTTAGCCCGGCCTCGGATAGTCCAGTAAGATCGAGCAACGCAGAATTCTTTAGGGTAAACAGTTTATCTAGCTGATACTCATCGTTCGCGTAGTCCAATAACTCGCGATACAGGTTATTTTGACCAGTTGAGATATCTATTTGATTCCGTTTCAGATTTCTGTAAGCTCGTCTTTGCTTGAAATAATCCAAATCTACACCTCCTTCGCTAACATGGGCCTCACACCCACTCGGTGGATTCAGTCACTGCTGCATTCAAGCCAATTCGAATGTTTATTTCTTATCAAATGCCGCTAGCAATCCTTGTAGCTGGCTCTTAGCATCCTCTGCTTGTGCTACTGTCAGATTCTTCCAATCATCGTCAGTCCCTTTCCAATCAGAGACAATTTGTTGAATAACCTCATTAGTCACTGATAATGGTGTGCCATTCTTGGTTTGGGTGGCCAGTTCACCAGCAAGGTTAGCAATCTCACTCGTCTGTTTTGAACTAGCAATGATGGTGGTAGGATCAAAATCTTCATTCGCCTTATCGTCTGCTACAGGCTGTTGCTTGCCAGCTAGTAATAATTTAGCAGCAGTCTTAAATTCAGGTTTCTGTGCATTCTCAGCTAGCCATTCAATATAGCCACGATTCTCATTCATGACATCTCCCATGCTCTTGCCTTTATTTTTGCCAAAGTTAAGTTTTAAATTAAAGGCTTCATCATGAGTCATGGTTTCGTTATTCTCACGTTGGTTAAAGTTCTGCATATCTTCGACATCCTGTGTGAAGACATTTGATAAACTAGCGATGGTCAGTGTGGCATCAACCTGGGCCCGCTTTTTCGCCATCTTCAATACCGTGTTTTTCATTGAAAAGCCATCACGAGAAACGTACTTACTCTCTTTTGTATTTGCCGACCCTAATCCCTCAGTTAACTGCATACCGCTCTTGTATAGCACGCACTTGACGGTGTAGTCGAAATAACCCGACTCGTAGTCCTCAACTTTATCGATAACGTTGTATTCGCTGGTCACGCCCATCAACATTTGAATTTTTTCGGCACCCGGTTTAAGGAGCGTCGGCTTCTGTGTACCAGGGACGACCCCAAAATCTTGACCATCTTTTAGTTGATGTTGAACCATAGTTTGGAAATTAGAGATAGCCTGTAGTTCGCTAGCCATCTTGTTTTGATCAGTACCCATGATTAGGGATA
>NZ_AYGX02000062.1 GCF_000498955.2 Lactiplantibacillus fabifermentans DSM 21115
ATCCGAAGATTTCACTTCACCAGCTTTAAATTTAGAGACTTATGTCACAGCCTCTTAAGTTTAAGTTATTTTACCCGAGCTAAGAAGTACTTCTTCTTCCCACGACGAACAATCACAAACTTGCCATCAAATGCGGCAGTTGGGTCAATTTCAGCATCAACATCGGTGATCTTTTCACCGTTAATCCGAATCGCTCCGTTCTTAATATCTTCGCGGGCTTGCCGACGAGAGCTTTCAAACTTCGTCGCATCGACTAACCATAAGACGATGTTTTGCTTTTCAGTCGTGACTTCAGCAGAAGGCACCCCTTTGAAGCCTTGTTCAATTTCTTCGGCGTTCAAGTTTTGAACATCACCCGTAAATAATGCTTTCGTGATATTTTCCGCTTCAACGACGGCATCTTTACCATGCACGAATTCAGTGACTTCTTCGGCTAAACGGCGTTGGGCTTCCCGTTTTTCGGGAGCGGTCTTCACTGTTTCAGCTAAACGGTCAATTTCCTCATGGCTCAAGAACGTGAAGTATTTCAAGTATTTGACGACATCGCGGTCATCTTGGTTAATCCAAAATTGGTAGAATTCGTAAGGTGACGTCTTTTCAGGATTCAACCACACTGCCCCACCAGCCGTCTTACCAAACTTAGTCCCATCGGCCTTCAACAATAGTGGAATCGTCAAACCGTATGCTTTGGCTTCGTTACCTTCTAAACGGTGAATCAAATCAGTTCCGGCCGTAATATTGCCCCATTGGTCAGCACCACCGATTTGTAATTGCACGTGTTCTTGGCGATATAGGTGCAAGAAGTCGACGGATTGCAAGATTTGGTAAGTGAATTCAGTGTATGAAATCCCGACTTCCAAACGACTCGCCACGACTTCTTTGTTCAACATCGTGTTCACACTGAACAACTTCCCGTAATCACGTAAGAAGTCTAACAATGACAGTTTTGATAACCAGTCGTAGTTGTTCACAATGCTAAAGTTATCATCTGAACCGAACAATTTGTGCATTTGGGCATTCAAGCCGTCTTCATTGTGTTTAACTTGGTCCATCGTTTGTAAGACCCGTTCAGAGTTTTTACCAGAAGGATCTCCGATAGCACCCGTCCCACCACCGACAACGACGTAGGGATGATGACCAGCTAATTGAAACCGTTTCAAGATCATAAATGGAATCAAGTGACCGATATGCATGCTATCACCGGTTGGGTCAATCCCACAGTATAAGGAAACGGATTGGCTTTCCGTTAATTCTTTCAAACCGGCTTCGTCGGTTTGTTGATTAATGGCGCCGCGCCATTTTAAATCATCAATAATATTCATGTGTGCTCCTCCTTAAAGTTGCGGCTCGAAAATAAAAAAACTCGCCCCTGTTATTAAAACAGGGACGAGTTTTTCCGCGTTACCACCCAAGTTATCACAAAAATTGTGATCGCTCATTTATTGATAACGAAATAATCCGGCCAGTTGGCAGTTCACTTTATGTAATTCACAAATAACCACAGCTCGGTTCGCACCAACCACCGAGTCGCTTAACTGTTGGGTTATCTCCTACTTATTAAAGCTCTCTACTTTTAATTTGTTGCTTGTATTATAAGCACTCGGCCGCTAAATGTCAATCACGGGCACGGGTCTGCATCGCTTTAGCTAATGCGAACACATTTACCAGAATTAAGACGAGTAATAGGCCTAACGCATACGTGGAACCAAGGGCTGTCCGGGTCGCATTGCTGCCACTCGCTGAATTTTGCACTAGCGTAATCACTGCGGACACAATCGAGGTCCCAGTAGCGCCGGCAAATTGTTGCAGCGTATTGAAGACCGCATTCCCATCAGCTTGTTGTTGAATGCTCAATTGACTTAAGCCACTCGTCATCGTATTCCCCATGGTCAAGCCCATCCCAATCATCAATAAGATGTAAATAATAAGGATTGACAGTCCATTTAAATGTAACCCGAACACCGTGAACAGTGCGACCGCCACCGCTAAAATCGTCGCCCCGGTTAGAATCGGTTTAGCAGCGCCAAAACGGTCTAAGATTTGACCACCCAACGGCGCAAAGATGGCGCCAATGGCGGCGCCGGGTAAAACGAATAACCCGGCCAACAAGGCACTCTTGCCATTTACTAATTGAATATAGTTGGGCAAAATGAACGCTAAGCCTAACGCATTGATTTGAACTAAGAAGAACCCGAGTAAGTGCCAGTCAAATGATTTTGCTGCAAAGACGTCCAAGTTAATTAGTGGCCGACTTGACCGGCGGGTTTGCCAGACAAAACCGACTAGGCCTAGGATACCAACAACGAGCATACCTAAGACTAACCAAGGTTGCGTCGTGATTTTTTCTAAATTGCTAAACGCAATCGTAAACCCGACAAAGATCAGCATGACCATGACCCAGGCTAAGACATCGAAGCTCGTTTTTTCAGTTGGCCGGGCTTGACGAATGGCGTATAACCCTAATAGTAAAGAAATTACTAACAATGGCAATAACAAGATAAAAATCCAGTGCCAATTGAGACTGGAAACGACGATACCGCCAAAAGTTGGCCCTAACGCGGGGGCAATGGCCGTAATTAACGTCCCAATCCCCATCAAGGTACCCCGCTTGTCAGCTGGCGTCCAATCTAAAATAATGTTAAACATCAACGGTAAGGCTATCCCCGTACCGAGTCCCTGAACAATACGGCCTAATACTAAGATTGGAAACACCGTTGCACTGGCATCGATGACTAAACCGGCAATAAATAAGAGATTGGCGGCAATAAATAACGTCTTCGTTTTAAAGCGGCGTTTCAAAAACGAAGAAATTGGGACGATAATCGAAACGACTAACAAGTACGCCGTCGTCATCCATTGGACCGTGGCGGTATTAATTGAAAACTCCCGCATCAAGACGGGAAAAGTAATGTTCATCGCGGTTTCGACCACGACCCCACAAAATGATAATAGTCCCGCTGCCACCACGGCTAAAATCAATTTTTGGTCGACCTTTTTTTCCATTTTATCAACTCCATCAAATAATAGTTCGTGTTCGAACTAGTTATCTATAATAACACAATTGTTCAATAATAAAAGGATTAATTACTAATTGACTTAACGTTTTTATCTCGCTATAATGACTTTTAGTCAGAATACGAACTATTTAAGAGGGTGCATTATGGAACAGTCAATTGGCATCGCCATCAAAAAAGCAAACAACGCCCTAGCCCGCGACTCCGATCATTTCGCCAAACAGTTGGGCTTAACCGGTATGCAGATCAGTACGATTAATTTCATCGCAGACCATGAAAATACCCAAGATGTTTTTCAACGCGATTTAGAACACGAATTCAACATTCGTAAGGCCACGGCCTCCAGTCTAGTCACCACCATGGTTACAAACGACCTGCTTATCCGGGTACCTGCGACCAACGATGCGCGCTATAAACGCTTATTGCTCACCCCCAAAGCGCGGCAATTGGCGAACAAGATTGAGGCTTTTTTTGAAGCTAGCGAACAACGCATCCAACAACTGCTGGGACACGACTTTGCCACAACTTATGCGAGTTTAACGGCGATTAGTCAGGAATTTACGGCTCAAAATACGCCCACCAAATAAAACCGGCTTGGCCAGTTTCAAACATAACCATCCTAAACATTTGGATACTGATCAGTTGCCACTTCCGGTCAGTAGTAATTCTAGTCGTAGTGACGACTTCCATTACTGCTGACCTCCAGCTAAATCACAACTATCATTCAGACACAATAAGGGAGTCACCACTAACAAGAATAGTGGTGACTCCCTTATTCGTACTATTCAAATAATACGTGTCATTAAGCGATGACATGCTGGAGGTCAACGTTCGAAGACACTTTTCGCGTGCTCATGCCGCTCATTTTATAGCTTATTCTTTAGTCGTGGCCGCAATCTTCAAAACGGTACTAGCTTGTTGACCTTGGACTTGTGAAACAGTGTCTGATTTTTGCCACTTAACACTGTTGGCTTCACCAGATTGTGGTTGGTTATAGACCGTTACGGCCCCACTGGTAACCTTTTTTGAAGTCAAATCTTGGTTTTCGATTTGTTTGTTGACTTGGTTGGCAAACTTAGTTGGGTTCGTCGCAACATCTTGCGTATTAGCAACGGTCGTCACTGACCAGTTACCCGTATTCCAATGTACGTACACGCGACCCATCGTCCCTTGCACCGTGGCAGTTTCACCATTGTTCAAAGTAACACTGTCGCCGTTGGTATTTGATAAATAATCGACCTTGTTAGAAGCATCACTACTACTGTTGTAGTCAGTTTGCTTATATGTAGCAGTCTTGGTGTCAGTACCAGACTTAACATAGCTGACACTATAATTTGACTTAGTTCCGCTGGCACTGTCAGCCGTCACTTTTTGATCAGTGGCTTTGACCGTCGTTGGGGCGGCCGTTTGGCTAACCGTGGAAACATTGTCTGAAGCCGCATGTAACACGTGGTTAACTGACGGTGCGGCAACTAATCCTAATACTAGCGCCCCAGTTGCTGTGAAAATGCCTAATTTAGCTTTCCGCGTAAAATCCATTAAGAAACTTCCTCCCTGTTGGAAACATCATGTGTTTAATTCACTGAAATAATAACTCGCCGTATCATTGTGATACCCTTGATTCGAGTCTGAAACTATCGGTAGGTTCGCGACATTGCTGAACCTATATCCCCACCGCGCCAAATCACGCGGTTCTTGTTGTACCTAATAATTGCTTACACCAAGTATTATTCTAACACGTCTTAGCTGGTTCGTGGGCGCCAATTTAATTAGCGTTTATGACGAACCTTTTTGAGCCGCCGGGGATGTCGCTGAGACTGACTCAGCCGCCGTTTGGTCACCTTTTTAGCCCGCTTGACTTTAGCCACCCGCCGATGCTTAACTACTCTTTTAACGGCATGCCGCCGGACCGGCTTTTTGACCACCACGTGTTTCAGCTGGCGTTTAACTGGGCGGACCGACTTCTTGGCAGCGACTCGGCGGTGGTTAACGGTCTTCTTGACCCGCTTGGCTTTTACACCAGACCGCTTTTTGACCGTCCGTGCTTTGCTAGCCTTCGTCACTGACTTAGATGACTTGGCCTTGACCTTAGTCACTGGGTGTTTTTTCACCGATTTGGTGACAACTTTTTTGACATGCTGCCGATGCTTGGTCTTAATGACGCGCGCCGGTTTAACTTTGACTACTGGTGCGACGGTCTTTTCAACAATCGGTCGGCTAACGGCCCGCATCATTGGCGTCGTCAAACTACCAGTCGCCGTCCACCAACTGATTGGATGAACTTTAACGTTAACCCGACTATTATCGACCGCAGTCGGGATTCCTGCTAAATGCGCTGCATCCGTATATTGCCACATGGCGTACGGAATCGCGGGCTTTTGCCGGTTATACTCCGCAATCCACTGCGCATTGAACGCTTGACGCGCGGTATTGGCAAACTCAGTCGCAAATGACGCGTACGAATAAAAAATCAACTTTTTCTTCGTTAATGACCGCATCGCTTGATACCAAGCTTTGACCGCAGCATTCGTGGACCCGGAGCGCAAATCATTGACTTCGTAGTCGAGCACGTAAAAGCGGGTGGCGGGATTCGCCCGTTGATAAAAATCGCGGGCTTCCAAACGCGCCGCTTTAACACTCGTAAACGTCGCAAAATCATACTCACCGAACGGAATACCATACCGCACATATAAACTCGTATTGTTAGCCGCATCCTTGTCCACATAATTCGCCCCATATTGACGTCGATTAATAACAAACGCCACTTGTGGTTTTAATTGTTGAACTTGGGTCGCGGTTAACGCCCCCTGCCATTCGGAAATATCTGGAATCGCTAAACTGCGCGCTTGCGCAGGTTCAGCGGTCACCGTCAATGTCTCAATAGCTGCCATCGTCATTAGCAAAGTCACGCCGAAAATTGATTTTCGCACGTCAGTGACCTTCTCCCCATGATTGACAATTGCATTTAAACCATATTCAAAAATTGTTAAGCAGCACCCCAAAATAGCTGGACTAATCAAACATAGTTAAAACAGTCAACACCCTGTCGCCTATTTTAACATTTTTATACTCAAATAAAATATTAGTTTTCTAGTCATTATTATCATAGGCTATTTTTCTTTAAAAACTGGGTCAATTAGTTTGCAATTTAGTTACATATTCTTAACACAAAAAAAGTTCACGACATCTTATCGTAAACTCTTCCAAAGTTAATTCAATTGTCTTCGGTGATTAAATCAGTCACAGCGGTTGTCATCGCGCTACTAGTTAGTTCAGTTAATTTAATCCCGAAAGAAATACTGTGTCGGCACACCAAAGTCATCATGCAATTTTTGCACTTCCACGACACTCCACTTGGAGCGACCGTGCAACTTATTCCAAACAGTATTAACACTACGATCGATGGAATCAGCCAAATTCTGTTGCGTGATGTGATTTTGCTTAAAATAAGCGAGCAATATTACGTCATTGTCAGGTTTCATCCGAACGCCTCCCTTTTGTTTCCCCACATGTGAAATAGTACACCAAAGGGTCAATTTCATCAATCATTATTGTGATTTCCTCAATAAAGTTGGATAACACCAATTGCGTTAGTACCCCCGACCAGCTCGCCCCCCACCGCCGTCATCACCTTTATTCACACTGATTCACCGACAATACCGAATCGCTAAAAAAAGCGATTACCAAATTTGGTAATCGCGGTGAATGCATATGTGAATTAAATGACAATTTTAACTACTGGCTACTTCCAGCCGACCGCATATCAGCGCTGATCGCAAAAATGCCGTTTGCAACCAATATAAAAGGTGCGACCACAAAAATTGTCGTCACACCACTTCATACACTATTACTTTAGCTGCTGCGTAAGCGTAGTGGCAGCTACTACCGTTTCAAAGTCAAGACAACCGCCTGTGAGCCCATTTGTTTGTAGGCAGCTTGGAAGTCTTGCCAATTGACCGCTTGGGCTTTGTGCCCGTACGGATTGTTAATATAGATAACTTTTTTAGCGCGGTTAAAGCCAACAATGACCACACTATGCATGTCATAGGTTACTTTAACGGAACCTTGTGGCGTTTGCCAAGTTTCCATCGAGCTAACTGGTGCAAAGGAAGCCGTGGTAATCGTCCACACGGGGCGCCCGGCTTCAAGTTGTTTGATGACCGTGTCAAAACTGGACCCGGTCAAATCTTTGACATGGCTAGTTTGCGTTTTGGCTAATTTATAAATCGGGCCGTGATAAACACCTAGACCCGGATCAGTCCCAGTAACATCACCGACAAACCCATAATTAGGATTGCCGTGTTCCCCATTGTCATATGTTAGCGGTACTGACGTTAATTTTGTTGCTAATTCATTTTTCGTAACATTGATGTGATAATAATTCATCATCATCGTTAAAGAGGTCACTTCACAGCCGTTGTATAGGCGTGGTGCACTCATCTGATTAATCAATGGGACGTCTAGTTTAACTTGATTGACCACTTTAGCTTTTGGTTTCGGCTTTGGTTTGGCGGCCGTTTGCTTGTTCGTAAACGACGCGTCAATCCAGTCGGACGCTTGTGTAACGGAAAAACCGATGACCCCCAAAATCACCATGGCAATTAGGACAACCGGTAGCCGGCGTCGCTTGGACATATGTCTTGGCATTTTTTAATCCACCCGTTCCTCTAAGTAAATAAACTGTTCGTAGTAATCATAACATTAACCAATTGAGAAAAACACCAAATTTTATCACTTTACGCAACTAAACTGTCTTCAGTAGGAACCGCCAAATAGTCCGTCAGTTGTAATGGTCGGCGTGTCGGTACGGGGCTGGCCCACGTCGTTGTCATGGCCGTCGTATAGATGACGGTATCCTGGGCAGTTTGGCCTTCAATCAAGGCAAATGTAATCCCACTTTGACGTAACTCAGCTTCGACCAACTTTAAGGCCGCAATTTGTCGCCGTTGGAGCCGGTGTTGATACCAGCGAACGGGCCGTTCCGTCAATGACAACAAGCTATCGGGACTAGCAATGACCAACTGCGTCCCATCACGATGCTGTAAGGCCGTCGTGATGGCTTGCGTTTCGGCGACCAACTTAGTGGCATCGAGTTGCACGAGTACTAAGTCTTGGTCCAACGCCGCGGCCGTCAAGCCGGCGACGTCCGTTAAGTCGCCACTAATAAAGGTAACATCGGTTGGCCAAGCTGATTGTTGATCCGCTGGCGCATAGACCGTTAACCGAGCGCCTACCAATCTATCTACAGCCACCGTTAAATTAGAAATAGTTTGTGGTGCTAACACACCAACGACTAACAAGTTTTGCATGATAATCCCCCTTGAATTAATTGATGTTCATTAGTTTACCGGCTTCTAGTTAGTCGAAGGCAAGCTTAAATTACAAAAAATTTCAAAAAAAGGTCGATTGGCCCGCAAATTGCTTTATGATAAAGGTATTAACTAACAATCACATCCTAACCGATGTGCAGCTAAGGGGGCTACTTGATGGCAATTTTGCTCTATACACTGTCCTTAATTTCGGGCGGCTACGAAATGCTGATTCTGATGCTCGCATTTCGCGAATTTTTAACGTGGCGCTTGGCAACCGTCTGGGTGAGCGGGGTCGTTTTATTTGGGATTCTCGGCCAACTAGCAACGGCGTGGTGGCCACATTTACCACTCGTATTCATCTGGATCATCCCCATCACCCTGTTCGACACTTGGCTGAGTGCGCGGCTACTTTATTCCAAATGGATTTTGATGCTGCCAATCGTATTATTTCTAAACGCGCTCAAACGTTTAATTGGTGGTGTGGCGGGCAGTTTTCTCAAGTTCGCGCTGGCTAGTGACTTGGCTAAGCCGCTCCGGCAAGCGACCAACTTGCATAATGTGGCCGCCGACATTAATTTATTTGGCGCAGTCGTCATTTGTTTACCGATTATGATTCTAATCGGTCTCGGGGCCCATCACCTCGTCAAACGGACCACGGCCGCTGACTTTTTTCAACACGTGTCCATCGAAACGAGTGACTATTGGCTAGTTTTGCTCTGCTACGCCGGCTACATTTTAGCGTACGCTTACGTGCTCGACTTCACGGTCGTTTCACAAACCTATGTGGCTAGTATCGCCTGTCTGGTTTTTGGCATCATCACGTTTTATCTGGTCAGCAACAAGAACAGTCGCCTAACCGACGCGCAATTATTGAACGAAGTTTCTCAATATAATGCCGTTTTGAGTCATCATAATCAACAATTACATTTATTCAAACATGATTATCAAAATATCTTATTAAGTATGGCGCAATATATTCAACATGATGATATGCCGGGACTCAAGACTTATTTTGAACAAGCCGTTTGGCCGAATAGCCAAGAACTAAATATTGGTGATAGTCCAGCGCAACTGCGTTATTTGAAGGCCCCCGCCGTCAGTGGCTTGATTTATTCGAAGTTTGAAGCCGCGGCCGCCCAACAAGTTACTTTGGCGATTACGGCGTTACAGCCGATTCAATTGCCCGCCGTCAACCAAGTCAATGTTGTTCGAATTTTAGGCAACTTACTCGACAATGCGATTGATGCGGCCAGTCAGGCGAATCACCAAGTGCAACTGGCCATTGTGGTCACGCCGCAACAAGCCGTCCGCTTTCAAGTCAAAAATCAGATCCCGGCAACGACGACCATCGACTTACAACGAATCTCAAAAAATCGCTTTACCACTAAGCCCGGGCATTTTGGGTATGGCTTGAGCAGCATTGCACAGTTAACCAACAAACAAGTTAAGGTGAGCTACGAAGTCACTGCCGACCAATTTGAAGCCACTTTACTGATTCAAGCACAACCCACCTTAAGAAAATCTTAATTTGCACTATTATTATTATTTACTACAATGGATAGTAATAACAGAGTGGCAGCGCTTACCTACTCGTGGGAAAGGACCTGAAATCCATGTCACAATCCGAAGACCAAATGGATAAACATTTACAATCGGCCATGTTTGGCACCCCGGTTCTCCATCCCGATGAACAACATCGTAATTTGGGGACCTTTCATGAACGCATTGATTTAGGGATTACATTTACCCAAGCTCTATTACGCGATTATTCGGTAGAGCTTCAACAAGAAATGACGGCCCATCCGGACTATCAGCTATTACTACACGGCTTACTTGATCAAGATATTTTAGACCGCTACATCAAACTCGCCAATCAGCAAAACGCGAAGTTTGCCATCCGCAGCGATCTCATGTATCAGCATACGCCGGATAGTCTCGCGATCGCGTTAGCCGCCCCGACCGCCATTACCGCTGAGACCATCAACATCGATGACCGCTTCCCGCTGCCACCGTTATGCGAAGAAACTGATTTACCGAAACACGAATTGTTCGAGCACATCCACAATCATCTCGAACACAATCGCCATCTACTCGGCGCTAAACATAACTTATCGGAATAAAACTGATTTACAGTACTGGCTGACCAGGCTGCTAATGCCGGCTAATACTTCAAAGGGAGCACCTAGTGAACTAACTCACTAGGTGCTCCCTTTTCATCTGGATATACATTGAACATCTCCAATGCTCAACTATTGTACCACGAGTCAAGCGGATACGAGACTATGAAATGACACCTTTTAGTGTCGTCATTGTTGACGAATTTCACTTTTTCACCAAACGCAGACATTTACTACACCAAATGCAGTGATAAATCCGCCTTTATTCCGTTGATATTAAGCTTTAAAACGAACTTACCAGCGCAGAGAGCAGCAATAACATTCTTTGGTGTAGTAAATGTCGGTAATTTTAATCGCATACCGACATTTACTACACCAAACAAAAAATGAATCAGCCAAATTCCAATGGTGACAAGGCTTTGAGCCAATTATGTACTTAGCTCAATGGAATTATGTTAGCCATTTTTGACAGCGATACTGCCACTTTGCTTCACGAATTAGCTTATTTCAATTACTTTTGCGTTAAAAGAAAAACTCACAAGAGCACAAACACTGTCATACCGGTGTTTTCATTTGCAACCAAAGCTACACCAAACCAGACATTTACTACACCAAATGCAGTAGTAAGTCCGCTTTATTTCGTTAATATTAAGCTTTAAAACGAACTTACCAGTACAAAAAAGCAGCAACAACATTCTTTTGGTGTAGTAAATGTCTGTGCTAGTTACATACCAACATTGACTACACCAAATAATCGTCATTAATTTCAAAACCAATTTAGCTACCAGCTGACCGTAATGGAAGCTGCCATGTAGGTGGCGTAAACGGGATTGGTTTGTATCCCGTTTACGCCACGGACGCCTTTTGAGACTCGCTTTTCAGGCTCAAAAGCGAGGTCCAAGACCGCTTCTCAGGCTTGGGCCGGTCCTCATGGCGGCTGGAATTACGGTCAGCTGGTAGCGGCAATCACCAACAATAACCCACGCTAAAATAATTGCATGACGCTGATGACGATCGGCGGAATGATGAGGGCCGGCAATAAATTCAGCGTGTTGATTTTCTTAATGTTCAATAATCCCAATCCCGAGCCAAAGATCAAGATGCCCCCGACAATGGTGACTTCGTTGAGCATCGCGGTACTTAACGCGCCTTGCAGTATCAGTGCGAGGACATATAATGACCCTTGCCACGCCAACACAACGCCAGCTGCGGCGGCAATCCCGAAACCAAACGTCGATGCTAAGACGATTGACGTAATCCCGTCGAGCATCCCATTGGTAAATAAGAACGTGTAGTCATGCTTCAGCGCCGCTTCGAATGGCCCGAGAATCGATAATGACCCAATACAATATAATAAAATGGCGGTGGCTAAGCCTTCCACTAAATTACCACCCGAAAATCTACCAACGAGTTTGTCGAAATGACCTTGTAAATCGAGGGCTTGGCCAATCAAGCCCCCAACCGCTAAACTAACGATGAATAAAACGGGATATTTACTTTGCGGCATCCGTTGCACAACCGCGTTAATCCCAATCAACGTCGCCGCTAAACCGAGCGCTTGTAATAAAATCTCATGATACGCTGGTTTGATTCCCTTTTTAAACAACGTGCCAATGGTACAGCCAATTAAAATCATGCCCACATTAAAAATTGTCCCAATCATATCTTTCACTCCCATGCAAAAACTACTTTGAGTATAAAGGCTCAAGTCACTTGAGGGTCAAGCGTTAATTGGAATTTGAATCCGCGTTACGGACTGCTCAACGTGGTCAGTAATACCATAATCGATCAACGCCGTTTCCAGGGCTGGTCCCCGCAATTGGTACCCTTGTTCATGACACGTCGCCAGTAATTGCTCATAATAAGGTCCTGCTTGCGTGTGGGTCCCGCGAAAAACAACTTGCAAATACGTCCCACCAACTAAAACTTGTTGTTGGGCTGGCAGCTGGTCACCCGGTTCAAAAACTAACAAAATCCCGTCATATTGCGTATATGCTCCCGCATTCAAGGCCGCCAGTGGTAACGAAAAACTAATTTTCCCTAGAAAGACCGATTGGGTCAGCCCGTATTGCGCGCGGAGTTTGGCAATCACTAATTCAATATCATCACTAGCGGTATAGGGCTGTTGTAAATAAACCATCGGTCGTTTGGGCAACGTCACAACTTCACAAACGCCCAGCGGTGCCGATTGGGCCTGCGCCACTTGCGTTAAGCGATTATCCAACCGTTGATCAATTGCTTGTAAAGTCTCAATTTGTTGCCGCACTTCGGCTTGTTGTTCCTGCAACATCTTCGTCAATTTGGGCAATTCACGCGCCGCAAAGAAATCTTGAATCGCCGCAATTGATAACCCTAACGCCCGGAAGTATTTAATCGTGCTCAGTCGTTCGAATTGCGCCGTTGCGTAATAGCGATAATGCGTTTTGACATCGACATGGGCGGGCTTTAATAACCCAATTTCGTCATAGTAACGTAACGTCGGGACTTCAACATCGAATAACTGTGCTAATTGGCCAATCGTAAAATACGGTTCACTCATCGTCATGCCCCCTGGTCTTTTGATTATTTAAACTCAATTAACGCCTAATGCGCGGTAAAATGCAACCGCCAAAGCATCCCAAGATATGATTGCTAGCTTGATTACCAACATAAATGGCCCCGCTACGAAATCTCGTAACGAGGCCATTTTTACACCTGAATCATTTTAGTTGGACGTCAGTGATAATGGCAGCCACCGACATCTTTGCAGCTTTTTCTTTAAAATCGGTTACCAACGACTAGTTTTCGATTAGGCCAACCGCTACCGAAAATGTTCAGTTACAATTTCATGTACTTAACATTATTTTAAAGCTGACTGCAAATCAGCAGTTGGCTGACCGTAATTCCAACCACGCCGAATTTATTTCGTCACCGCATTGCTTTTCTTACCAGCTCGAATTTCGGCTAAGTACCGTTCACTCATTTCCGGATCAAATTCATGTTCCGACTTACCGATAATGACTGCAGCTAGCGAATTGCCGACCACGTTGACGACGGTCCGGCCCATATCCACTAACCGGTCAATGCCGGCAATAAAGGCCAGGCCTTGAACAGGCACGCCAATCGTCGAAATGGTCGCTAATAATACGACAAACGACGCCCCTGGTACCCCGGCAATCCCTTTGGAAGTAATCATTAACACAATCAGTAACGTGACTTGTTGGCTCAACGATAAATGAATGCCGTACGCTTGCGCTAAAAATAACGCCGCTAGTGATTGATAAATGGCCGAACCATCCAAGTTGAACGTATAACCCGTGGGCACGACAAAGGAGACAATCCCTTGGTTAACGCCATATTTACCCATTTTATCAATGATTTTTGGTAAAGCCGCTTCGGAACTAGCCGTTGAAAAACCGAGCACCATTTCATCGCGAATGACCCGCAATAAGTGCCAAATGTTTAACCCAAAAATCCGGGCCACGATTCCCATGACGACCACAATAAAGATGGCCATCGTGGCATACGCCAAAATAATGAAATAGCCGAGGGGGGCTAAGGCCTTGAGCCCCATTTCAGCGACCGTGACCCCGATCAAAGCACAGACCCCGATAGGCGCCGTATGCATGACCCAGTTCGTTACTTTAAACATGGCTTCGGCGACGGCGTTCATGAAATCTAAGATGATTTTGCCTTGTTCGCCAATCGCGGCTGTACCTAACCCAAAGAAGACTGAAAAGAAGATGACCGGAATCATGTCCCCTGCCGATAACGATTTGAACACGTTTGTCGGGATGATACCCATGATGGTTGACCAAATGCCGTTATGGGAGACGGTTTTGGCCGTAGCCACGTATTGGCTAATATTCGTCGAATGCAATTGATGAATATTAATGTAATCACCTGGATGAAAAACATTGCCGACTAGTAATCCTAAGGCAATCGCAATCGTCGTCATGACTTCAAAGTAGATAATTGTTTTACCGCCAACGCGGCCAAGTTTTTTCAAATCGCCCATATTGGCAATCCCCGTAATCAAACAAGCGACCACGATGGGTAAGACAATCATTTGAATCAAATCAATGAACATCGTCCCAATATTTTGCATGGCCGTAATCGCGGTTTGATTACCGTAAAAAATGACCCCTAAAATAATTCCTAACGCTAACCCAATTAGAATCTGCCAGCCTAAGCTTAATCGTAACCGGCGATACTTTTTAATCTGTGGTTCAGTTTCCACCCATCATCGCTCCCATTTATGGATAATTTCACTGAAAATGCCATATAATATTAACATTTTAGCATAAAAATGCGTTAAATGAGAGAAAAATTAGAATTTAATTATGAAAACGTGAACATTCTGATACCAGCAGTTTATTTATTTCGGGTTAAGCGATCATAGACCGTGGCGCTCACCCAGTCCGCCGTCCACATCCACAAAACATGGCCAATGGCTTCAGAAATATGTTCTTCAGCCGGTTGTTCTTTGGCACTCGGTACCGTGCCTAACGCCGGCAAGATGGCGTGATGGAAGGTCCCGAAAATTCCTAAGCCAAATAAAGCGCTACTGCCGGCTTTTACCTGCGGATGTTTACGGGCCCATAAGCTATACGCCACTGCAAAGGTCGTTGAAAACCCAAAGTGCATCATGTAGCTCACTGCCGGTAAATCATGCCCTGAATACGAATACGTGGCATGGGTCACACTCGCGGGTACGCCGACTTGTTCCAATAATTTCTGCGGTGGATTCGTCGCATCGCGCGCCGCGGTCCGTGGCGGTAAGATGTTCTCCCAGCCTAATTTTACTAAACCTGAAATGACGCCACCGGTTACCCCGGCAATCACTGCTGCGCGATGATTAAAGTTTTTTGTTGCCATCAATTAAAACCTACCTTTCATGTTCATAGCCTTATCATACCAGCCTGACACACCACACTGAAATGATTTACCTTGCCCAAAAAACAAAATAATTTATATCCAGGACTTGCCATTTACACCGGTAGATGCTAATATTTGGTCATTCACTTATCACTTGATAAACGAATTTAAAAGGGAGGAACTCTTATGTATTTAGGACTCAAGGAAATGCGGCACGAAAAGCTGCGTTACACTTTGTTAAGCGGCGTTTTGCTGCTGATTGCCCTCGTTGTTTTCATGTTGGCTGGCCTTGCTAATGGCCTGTCTAACGGGAATCGGCAAGCGATTGATCAGTGGCAAGCGACCGACGTTTATTTGAATAAAGCAGCTAATAAAACCTTATCAGCCTCGCAATTAAAACTCGCGGATAAAAAATATATCAGTGGCACTAAAGTCGCCCCACTCGCCAGCTTATCGGGCACGTTGCGGACGACTGCCAACCATAAAAAAACGACCGTGAGCGCCCTCGCCACCAGTCGTCAAAGTTTTATTATGCCAAAAGTCACCCACGGGCATGCCATCAACGGTAAGGACCAAGTGATTATTTCCGCCGCCCTCAAAGCGGATGGCTTTAAGATTGGCCAAAAAGTCCGCATCGGGACCACTAATCACGCCGTCAAAATTGTGGGGACTTACGCTGACAGTACGTATGAAATCTCACCTACCGTTTACACGGATATTGCCACGATGAATCGCCTAAAAGCGGCCCCCGTCACGAGTGGTAATCAACAGACCATCGGCGGTTTCGTCACTAAAAACGGCCACTTCAAAACGAGTAAACATGGCGATTTACAACATTTATCCATCGCCACTTTCATCGAAAAATTGCCCGGTTATAGCGCCGAACAAATGACGTTGAACACGATGATTTACTTCTTATTCGTGATTGCCTTAGCCATTATCGGCATCTTCATGTTCGTCTTGACCTTACAAAAACAACCATTATTTGGCGTCTTAAAAGTTCAAGGGATTGGGACCAAGCATATTTTAGCCGCGTTACTGACCCAAAGTATCGCCATGGCAGTCATCGGGATTGTCTTAGGTTTAGGTATCACGGTCGGTTTGGCACAAATCATGCCCGCCGGCTTACCGTTTGTCGTCAACTGGGGGCAATTTGGCTTATATAGTTTGGCGTTATTAGCCGCAGCCGTGATTGGCGCCTTGTTATCATGGCGGACCGTGGCCAACATCGACCCCGCCGTCGCAATTGGATAGGAGGAAACTCATGTCAACACCCGTATTAGCACTACAACATATCACGAAACAATTTGGCCACGGTCACACCGCCGTCACCGCTTTGACCGATGCCAACTTTGAAGTTTTGCCGGGGCAATTCGTCGCCATCATTGGCCCATCTGGCTCTGGGAAAAGCACCTTTTTGACAATTGCCGCGGGCTTACAAACCCCAACTAGCGGCCAAGTTTTATTAAACGGGACTGAACTCGCCGCACAAAGTGAAAAAGCCCGACTCGCCTACCGCTTCAATGAAATCGGCTTTATTTTGCAAAGTTCTAACTTAATTCCCTTTTTAACCGTCACCGAGCAATTAAAACTCGTCGATAAGATGGCTAAACGCCGCTTTCAGGCGGAACGCGCCCAACAATTACTATCGGAACTAGCTTTGAGCGAAGTCGCCACCGCCTATCCGAACGAATTATCCGGTGGTGAACGTCAACGGGTCGCCATTGTACGGGCACTCTATAACGATCCGAGTGTCATCTTAGCCGACGAACCAACTGCCAGTCTCGATACACCGCGTTCCATTGATGTCGTTGACCGCCTCGCCAACGAAGCGCACCAACATCAAAAAGCGATCGTCATGGTCACCCATGACCAACGGTTGATTGGCAACTGTGATGTCGTTTATCGGATTGAAGATGGCGTCATGACGCGCCAATAGCGTACAAGAGTGGCTTAAATCACATTGAGACAATTACAATCGACACGCAAAAGACCGTTTGATGAACATCCATCAAACGGTCTTTTGCGTTAATTTCTATCTATCTTTGAGGGTACTAACCTCACCAGTCCTCCAATAGCGGCAACCCAATATGTACAAATAGCTCTGCAAGAATACCCGCTAAGGCTGCATACATGATTATTCGTTGCCACCAACTGAATCCTTGGCAAAATGGAATCAGCAAAACTAGCTTGCCGGTCAAGGATACCGTTGTCACATACAATGCCGCAACAACTGGCGGGCTAAATTTTTTATTACGATAACGACCAATCAACAAAACTACTAAAAAGATGCCTGCTGCTGTCGCCACATCATGAATTTGCATCCGTGCCACCCCATTTACCATGAAATCCGCCAAAATTAATAAACCCACTTAACTTAATCCAAACATAGCATATTTTCACGTTTAATGGTAGATTGCAAATTTAATCCGAATTTTTGGACAAATTGTTCAGCATAAC
>NZ_AYGX02000063.1 GCF_000498955.2 Lactiplantibacillus fabifermentans DSM 21115
AGCTGATCTTTTTTGTCCGAACAGCGTTCGGATTAATTTTACAATCTACCATAAGCCAAACATATTACATCGTACCATATTGTAATCGTTGATATTAGTAGAATCGTCAATTAAAAGGAATTATTGAAGCTGGAATTAGTGAGATGGCTAATTCTAAAGCCAATATTAGTGAACAAGCATGTCGAGACATTAACCATCCATGATTTTGGTCTTCAAAGGAAGTCAGCGGTGGTAGTTATCCAGCCAAGTAAAGTTCTTTATTGTAAAAAAATAAATTGTTTGATACTAGCGGGTAACGTTATGCAGGGGAGGTCATGCCTGGATTGTTCATAAATAGAACTGTTTACTCATGCCGATGGATAAATATTTTATTAAACTAAATGTCAGGATTTTTGGACGAAATTAAATTGTTGGCAAGTTATTTTTGATAACGTATACTGTTCTCGAAAGTAGGTGAGCCAATGTTTAAAGCTTATGCGGAACTGAAATTACAAAAGACTATCAAAGAACTGGAAGAACAACGGATTGCTCGTGAATTGGCTGAAAATCCAGCGCTACAAGCTGACGTTGCTGCTCGCCATGTCAAATTGCGCGAACGAAACACTCAAAAACGTCAGTTAGATGCAAAGCAAACTAAGCAGGCGTAATGGGTAATGTTCAGGCAGTATTTTAGGTGGTGATTTGGGTGTTTAAATTCTATGCAGCGTTGAAACAACGTAAACTTGAAAACAAACAATTTGATCGGCAGGTGGCTAATGAAATTGAAAAAAACAAAAAGTTAGCTGCCGAAATTGATCAGCGAGCTGCGGCAATTCGTAAACATGTTGAGGATCGGATGAATATTTACTCGAAATAAATGGCGATGGGCTTAATGAGTCGGTCGTCTTTTTTTATTAGATTCAATTGCGGTAATAATGATTCGCCATAGTGTAATCGGTTTGTTTCAAAATTGATGAATTCTGAATTAAGTTCAACCATGTTTAAGTCACTATCTGCAACGGCTTGTACAATCCCTAAGACGGTTATAGGAGTTGTTGGCTATGGTTCATACGAAAGTACTTAGTTTCGGCAAAAACTAGCGCCTGATTAATTCGAACTAATATGGTATCGGCGTAAGTTGTGCTGAGTAACTTGCGCAGTTCTGTGGGCTTCTGTGTGGTTGGTAATGCAAGATTGACGTGTTCTTTCGTGAATATTGACAAGTCGAAAAATGTGTAATTGCCAGCCATCTTGATGAATTCTCCATCGCTGATTTCTAGTGCGTTAGTGAGCTGCTGGGTACTGATTAAATGGTCAATAATGATGTTAACGGCAAAATCGTTATAAACTGAATCGGTAGTAGTTGAACTGGCGGTTTGGTTATGACGTGCGTGCATTTCATTAGACTGAAGGTCATGAACGACAGCCGCATTGACGCCCAAAGTAATGCCGCCGGTATAGGAAGTGCGATCACCAGTCGTTGAATGTCGGTCAGTGCCAATCATTTCTTGTTGTTCTTCATGAATATTGGTAGGTAAGCCTTGGTTTAGTTGCGATAGAATTGAATTGACTTCAAGGCCGTTCAAATAAACGAATTCTTTAATATTTGGCATTGAAAAAATCCTGCGATTACGAAATTGATGAAATTTACCTTTCATTAATCAATTACGTAATCGCAGGATTTTTTAGTTTATTTAGCGGTTTTGTTTCCAACTATTCACGATGTCTTCCATCGCGGAAACCGAGTTGGCTTTTTCATCAGCACGACTCAAATGACCGAATTTATCATCCGTTGGCGCCGTAGTGCTTTGTGGTGCGGGGGTCGTACGGGCTGGTTTAGCAGTGGCTGCCCGTTCGATTTTGACCGGGGCGGCTGTTGTCTGAGCCGACTTGACATGGCCTTTAGCACCGACCTTAGTGCCGTGATGTTCGGGAATCGGTTGATTCGGTCGCATCTGGTCCATCGTTTGATTCAACAATTCGTCGACCGTCACGTTACCGCTCGTGTTAGCGTGACCTTTGACCCAGTGAAACTGCAAGTGAGTGAAATTAGCGAGTTGTTTGTCGATAATTTTCCACAACTCAGCGTTGACTAATTCACCGTTGGACCGTTTCCAGCCACGGCGCTTCCAACCAGTTAGCCAGCCTTTCATGATGGCATCCAAGACGTATTTGGAGTCGGAAACGACTAAGATAGAACTTTCAGTCTGGTCGAGGAGGGTCAACTGGTCTAATGCTTGAATCAGCGCCATGATTTCCATGCGGTTATTAGTCGCGCCCCATTCACCAGACGTGCCGGTCAAAGTTTCGTCAGGCATGACGATCTCATAGGCCCACGCCGATTTGTCAGTGGCTTTCACTTGGCCACCTTGCACGTTACCGGTATTACGATTACCGCCATCGGTATAAACTGTAATGTCGGCGTTAGCCATCGGCGCACTAGCTTTTGCGTTTTTGGTCCGTGGCGCTTTAGGTGTCGCGCTGGACTTACCGTTGACGAAGGCTTCAGCTTCGGCGCGGGTTGGAAAACTCTTATATTGAGCGCCAGAATAGCCATTTATTTGTTGTTGACAGGCGGCCCAAGTGCTATAAATACCTGGTTTACGGCCAACCCGGACTGCGTAAAATTTCTTGCTTGCCATGATTTGCTCAACTTTCATTTTAGAATTGATTGTTACATTATACCGCGAATGAGCGCGTAAAAAAACGACTAGCGTCAGCGCCAGTCGTTTCTAGGTTAGTTAGTTTTAGCTCGTAATTGTTTGCGTAACGTGATTTCACGCACAGCGGTTTGCGTCTGGTATTGACGGTCAGCTGACAGCCAACTAGCGAGATGCCAGCCGTCATATAACCACCACACGCCGGTAATTAAGGCCCCAACGCCAAAATACCACACGCCAATCCAAAAAATTAACGTCATCGCCACCGCACTCCAAGTTTTACCGAAGTAGTAGCGATGACCGCCCATGAATCCGGTCAGGCCCCATAGCCAGTAGGCCACTCGCGGATTTTTCGCGTAAGTCGCAATGGCTGACGCCACAGTTTGTTGTTCTTGTAGCGTCAGTTGACCCTTGATTGTCATCTTAAATTCCCCCTAAGCGACCGCTTTTAACGACTACGGTCGACGTCGATTAACTAACTCTTGTCGTTAGTATCGCACGTTAAAAACGGTTGTGCAATCCATATTTTTACAGCGCGGCTAGCTTGTTGCCACTGACTGTCTTAGTTAAATTAAGTGAACTTAATAAAGCGGCCCGTCATTAGTATTATTATCAAAATAATGCAGGAAAATTGTCAGTAGTGACCAGAATAGTCCTGCTAGTCGTAAATTAGTTTACAAATTTAATAAATCTAGCTATACTAACATGATGGGCTTTTAGCGTCATAACGGACGTTACATTAAAATTAAGCGCGCGGGGTGGCCGCAATCCGGTGGCCGTGGTTGTTGAACTAGGAGCTAGTTTTCGGCCCGCAATCTAGCTTAATAATATGATAAAATAGGCTAGTGGCATCCGTGCCATTTAAAACGAGTAAATCGATAGAAGTGAAGGGGAAAACGATGATTAATCTATTTAAACCAACTTGGATGATACCAGCAATTTATAATGTTACACCGGCACAACTGAAGGCAAAGGGCATCAAGGCCGTCTTTGCCGACTTGGATAACACATTGATTGCCTGGGATAATCCAGATGGGACCCCTGAACTGAAAAAGTGGTTACACGCCTTACAAGACGCGGGCATTCCGCTCGTCGTCGTTTCGAATAATTCCGAAGTGCGCATCGCCAAAGCGTTAGCGGCTTTAGAATTGCCATTTGTATCGCGGGCCTTGAAACCACTACCCATCGGCATTCAAAAAGCGCGTCATAACTTAGGATTGCGCAAAAATGAAGTGGTCATGGTGGGTGACCAATATATTACAGATATGTGGGCAGCCCATATGGCGGGGGTTGCGAGTATTTTAGTCCAACCAATCGTCAAAACGGACGCCTGGAACACGCGGATCAACCGCTTTTTTGAACGTTTTATCAAATTACGGTTGCGCCATCGTTATCCAGAAATGCATTTTCAAAAGGAGCTTAAATAAGTGAGTGACACAACTCAAGAAACTTTATATTGTATCGGCTGTGGGGCCGCAATTCAAACTGACGACCCGAACGCGGCCGGTTATACGCCAGCGTCAGCTTTAAAAAAGGCGTTAGCGACGGATACGCAAGATTTATATTGCCAACGCTGTTTTCGGCTACGGCATTATAACGAAATCGTACCCGTTGATTTAAGTGACGATGATTTTCGTCATTTATTAGCGACGATTCGTGACGCCAATGCGTTGGTCGTCTATGTTGTCGATATTTTTGACTTAAATGGGAGTATCATTCCCGGTCTCCAGCGCTTCGTCGGGGATAATCCGGTCTTGTTAGTTGGGAACAAAGAAGACGTCTTACCACGGCAATTACGCCGCACGAAGTTACGTGAATGGATGAACCAACAAGTGCGCGCGCAAGGTATTAAGCCAGTTGACGTGGCGTTGACTAGTGCGAAAAAAGGCACCGCGACTGAAGACTTATTAGCCTTGATTGAAAAATATCGGCGCGGACGGGACGTTTACGTGGTCGGCGTGACTAACGTTGGTAAGTCCACGTTAATCAACCGGATTATTGCGAACAACACCGGCTTGAAAGACTTGATTACGACATCACGTTTCCCAGGCACGACGCTCGATAAGATTGAAATTCCTTTAGATGACGGTCATAAGATGGTCGACACCCCGGGGATTATTCATCCTGAACAAATGGCGCACGTGTTGAGTGGTGACGACCTGAAGTTAGTGTCACCTCAACGTGAAATCCGACCAAAAGGGTTCCAATTAGGCAACGGTCAAACCTTGTTCTTAGGGGGTGTCGCGCGGTTGGATATTATTGATACGATTAAGCCAACCGGGACAGTCTACGTGGACAACAACTTGACGTTACATCGAACGCGGACGGAAAATGCCGACAACTTCTACACTAAGCACGTCGGTGAATTGATTACGCCGCCAACTAGCGACTATGTCGATGGTTTCCCACCATTAGTTCGGCATGAATTCAAGACGACCGAAGTTAGTGACGTCGTGTTTGAAGGTTTAGGCTGGGTCACAGTAGCCGCCGATACCCGGATTGCCGGCTGGGCACCTAAAGGAGTCGACGTGTTGACGCGGCCCGCAATGATTAACAAGAAATAGGAGCATTATTAATTAATGGAAAAATTACGTGGAAAACAAAAACGCTATTTACGTAGCGAAGCGCATCACATGCGGCCGTTATTTGCCGTGGGTAAAAATGGCTTGACTGACGAATGGTTGACCCAATTAGTCGGGGCGTTAGATAAGCGCGAACTCATCAAAGTCAACATCTTACAAAATGCTGATGTCGATACTGATGAAGTTAAAGCGGCGATTGAACAAAATACGCCAATCACCGTCGTCCAAACGATTGGGCGCGTGTTAGTGTTGTACATGCCATCAAGTCATGATGAATCGCAACATTATTCTCGCAAAGTCGCAACGATTTAGGAGGTTTTTAGGGTGAAGACGGTTAATCAAACCGCAACTAAAGTACTGGCCGAAATGGTGACCGATTTACCAAAACGGCGCGTTGGTATTTTAGGGGGCACGTTTAATCCCCCGCATATCGGTCATTTAATTATGGCTGACCAAGTGGGAACACAATTAGGGTTAGATGAAGTCCGGTTCATGCCGGACGCGCAGCCCCCCCATGTGGATGAAAAAAAGACGATTGCTGCGACGGACCGTGCCAATATGGTCCAACGCGCGATTGCTGATAATCCGTTATTCAAACTGGAACCGACGGAACTCAAGCGTGGCGGTAAAAGCTACACTTATGATACGATGAAGGCCATGAAGGCGGCGCATCCTGAAGTGGAGTACTACTTCATTATTGGTGGTGACATGGTGGATTATCTCCACACGTGGTATCACATTGATGACTTAGTCAAACTCGTCACCTTCGTGGGCATCAAACGCGCCGGGTATCCGACCACGAGTCCGTATCCGGTCATGTGGGTCGACGCCCCGTTAGTCGACGTCAGCTCAACGAAGATTCGCCAAAAAGTGAGTCATAACCAATCGATTCGGTACTTAGTGCCGGATGCGGTGGCCGACTACATTAAGGAGCATCATTTATATGAGCAAACCAATTGAGTATCAAGAAAATATCGTGCCATACACGCACGCCCAGCTCGCGGAAAAAGTGGCGGCCAAGTTAACTGATGGCCGGTTTCAACACTGCTTACGGGTCGAACAAACGTCGCGGGAGCTCGCCGAAGCCAATGGCGTTGATCCGGAGTTAGCAGCTATCACGGGCCTGTTACATGACTATGCGAAGCAGCGGTCGGATGAAACGTTTATTCAGCTCATCCACGACCGCGGCTTAGACCCGCAACTCTTGTCATACGGCAACGGGGTGTGGCACGGTGTCGTTGGGGCGGAACTCATTAAAGATGAACTCCATATTTATAATGAAGATATTTTAAACGCCATTCGCTTACACACGGTGGGTGCGCCGCACATGTCCAAACTCGCCCAAATCGTTTTTATGGCTGATTTTATCGAGCCTAAGCGCGATTTTCCGGGCGTGGATGATGCGCGGCAAGCCACTCAGCGGTCATTGGCCGATGGCGTTCGTTATCAGATTCAACATACACTGGACTACTTAGTCCAAAAGGGTGCGCCCGTTTATCCGCAAACTTTGGCAACTTATAATGCTTGGGTTGGCGGCGTGGGCACCCATACCGAAAATTAATTTACTAAGGGAGTATTACATGGATAGCAAAGAATTATTAGCAACAACCATCAAAGCGGCCGATGACAAACGGGCCGAAGATATCGTGGCGTTAGATGTTGCGGAAGTTAGTTTAATGGCGGATTATTTCGTCATCGTTTCCGCTGATTCTAAGCGTCAAGTTCAAGCGATTGCCGACAGCGTCGTTGACTTTATTCGTCAAGCCGGTTCGGACGTTAAGAGTGTCGAAGGTCGGACGGCTGGTGAATGGGTCTTGATCGATTGTGGTGACGTCATCGTGCACGTCTTCCAAAAAGACGCGCGGTCACATTACAACCTTGAAAAATTATGGTCAGACGCCCCATTAGTGGACGTTGATCAATGGGTAAACGCATGATCTATCAAACGTTTGCCGAACTTTACGACGAACTTTTTGATCCAGCCATGTACGATCAATGGCTGGATTTTGTGCGTCGTGAATTACCCGACCAAAGTGGTGAAGTCTTGGAATTAGCTTGTGGGACCGGGCGCTTAGGCGTCATGTTAGCGGGCGCCGGGTACCATGTGACCGGTTTAGATTTATCTGACAATATGTTAGCGTTAGCCGAACAACACGCGGAAGAAGCCGGGGTCGCGTTGCCGTTATTAGAAGGCAATATGCTCGACTTGTCCGCAATCGGCACCTTTAGTGCGGTTACGTGTTTTGCAGATTCGTTTTGTTATTTGACGGATATCGACCAAGTCCAACAAGCCTTTACTCAAGTGGCGGCGCATTTGACGGCAGATGGTAAATTCTTATTTGACGTCATCACGCCGTATCAAACGGATGAAGTTTATCCCGGTTATATGTACAATTATCGTGATGAGGAACGCGCCTTTATGTGGACGAGTTATGCTGGTGAAACTTGGCACAGCGCCGAACATGATTTGACATTCTTCATCTGGAATGCCGATAAACAAGCTTTTGATGAAGTTAGTGAATTGCATCAAGAACGGACGTATGAACTGGACCAATATCGCCAAGCTTTACAGGCGGCCGGTTTTAGCCACGTCAAAGTGACGGCTGATTTTGGGCAAGCGGAACCCGATGTGCATACAACGCGGTGGTTCTTTGAATGTGAAAAGTAAGTAGGTGAGTCGATGCAAGCAGTGGGCTTAATAACTGAATATAATCCGCTGCATAACGGGCATCTGTACCATTTACAGCAAGCTAAACAGCAAACAGGCGCTGACTGTACGGTGGTCGTCATGAGCGGTAATTGGCTGCAACGCGGCGAACCGGCCATTTTAGATAAATGGACGCGTGCCGAACTGGCCTTGCAAGCGGGCGCGGACCTGATTGTAGAGTTGCCGGTTTTTTTTGCCACGCAACCGGCGCATTTATTTGCGCAAGGCGGCGTCGAGATTTTGAGCGCGCTCGGTTGTGAGAGTCTTGTGTTTGGCGCTGAACATCCGGAACTGGACTTTGACCAGTTGGCGACCGCGTTGCCAGATGATCCGCAGGCATTTCACCAGTACAATGCGACCTTTGCCACCCAGTTCAATACCGTGCTGCAACAAACGACCGGGGTCAGCCTAACCAAATCCAATGACATGCTCGGTTTTTGTTATTATTTGGCCAATCAACGACTTGGTCAGCCGATGCGGTTGGTTCCAATTAAGCGCCAAGTTGCCGACCACAATCAAACGACGATTAAGGATGCCAGTTTGTTTGCGAGCGGCACCGCCGTGCGGCAGGCGGCCCGAGCAGGCGATTGGGCGGCGTTAGCGCCAGTTGTTCCGGCGGCGACCCTTACGCAATTACAGACGCAACGCTTGCAGCAGTGGGCCGACTTTTGGCCATACTTGCAATATCAGCTGTTAACGGCCGACGTGACGCAGACGCATCAAGATGATCAAATGGCGGAAGGCCTTGAGTATCGCATGAAAGAAATGGTTCAAAATGCGACCAGCTTTGAAGATTTCTTACATTTGGTCAAATCGAAGCGTTACACGTATACGCGCTTGCAGCGGGTGGCCACGGCCGCTTTGTTACAATTGACCACGGCTGAAGTCCAACAAGCCCAAGCGCATAATTATGTGCGGGTGCTCGGCTTCAATCGGCGGGGGCAACAATATTTGCATCAAGTCAAAAAAGACTTACCATTGCCGTTATATACGAAAATCAATAAAGACTTACGCTTGCACGGACTCGAACTCGATTACCGCGCCGGCCGGGTCTATCAATTAATTAATGAGCAACCCCAAGATTTATACCGCAAACCGTTAATTCATTTGGCGTGAGTTAGTTGACCTTGATAGCGTTTCTTGGTAGAGTAGTGAACGATATCGGGCAATTCAGCCTGTCAAGGAAAAAACATTGACAAAGGATTTTAACACCGGTATAATTTATCACGTTGCATTAGGAGGTTTTTAAATGAAATGGTCGTTAGCGCAGCTTAAAAGTTACCGTGATACGCCACTTCGGTTTGATGAAGCACTGGACTTAAAACACTCCCTGATGACGCGTTTTCCTAAGGATATTTACGATGTTAAGAGTGTTCACGTTAAGGGATACTTGTCGTATGACAAAGGAAACGTGCTAATCTCAGCGACGGTTGATGCGGACTTGATTTGTCCGTCAACGCGTTCGCTGACGCCAGTGGCTGTGCCGCTGACATTTCAAATGACGGAATTTTATGTTCCTGAAGGTACAAATTTAGACCAGTTTGAAGAAGACGATACGGTCATTATTTTACCGGAAGATGAAGTTTTGAATTTTGATGTCGCTGTGGAGGATAATATTTTAGTTCACATCCCCATGCAGATTCTTTCTGAAGCTGAGCAAAATGGTGAAGCCATGCCAACTGGTAAGGGCTGGGAAGTCATCAGTGAAGATGACTTAGCCAAGCAAGCTGAAGAACATAAAACTGTTGATCCGCGTTTAGCTAAATTGAAAAACCTGTTCCCTGATCAGGAAGCCAAGGATTAAATTAGCTAAACCTATCAAAAACACACATTGTGAATTTATTTTAAGGAGGTGTAGGTTGATGGCTGTTCCAAAGAGAAGAACTTCAAAAATGCGGAAACGCAACCGTCGTGGTCATATCAAATTGGCTACACCAAATTTGGCACCATGCCCAAATTGTGGCGAATTACGGGTCTCACATCGAGTTTGCCCAAGTTGTGGATATTACAACGGTAAGCAAGTCGTTAAAGTAAACAACTAATTTAGATTTAGTTGCCGAAAAGCGACAGTGCGGCCATGGCGCATGCCACTTTTCTTTACGAGACTGAATATAATTCAAAAAACTCGCTTCGGCGAGTTTTTTTGTGCGCTCATTTTTAAATGTCACCGGTATTCAGATTAGGTGCGAGATGCTATACTGCGGGTGGTTGCCGCTGCCAGCTGACCGTAATTCCAGCCGCTATGGGGAACGGCTCAAGCCTGAGGAGCGGTCTTGACCCTCGCTTTTGAGCCTAAAGAGCAAGTCTCAAAAGACGTCCGTGGTGTAAACGGGATGCAAACCAATCCCGTTAACACCACCCGCATAGCGGCTTCCATTACGGTCAGCTGGCAGCTAGGTTGATCTTTGATGAGCATTGCAACCAATAACTAAAATAACCTTTTGTCGCTTGTCTTATATTAAGTGATTTGTATAAGTCGTAAGTTTGAATACGTCACTAGTCATTAGTTTGCGTGGTAACAGATGTGACATAAATTTGTATAATCTGTATTTGCGCAATAGTAAGTCAATTTGCACATTTACCGGCGAGTCATTCGATATTTTGAAAATGAGAAGTGGTATTTCAATGGAGATTATGGACCAGATTATTTTGTCGTGTACAGCCTAGTGAGGAGCGTTTACGTGGTAATTCATTTAATTGCGGTTGCCAGAATTAAAGGACAGATGTATGTCTATCATTATACAGCTGACAAGATTGCACCAGTTATTGCAGCTAAAAATGTGTTAGTGACGGTTGGTCATCAATGGGCGAGCGCATTTAGTATTCATATTTTAAAAAACTTGAGCACAGATTTTGAGTCGGTTCGCCGGTTGGACCCGTATTTTTCAACGGCCGTGGTATTTATGGACGTTGAAGCCTTTCTTGAAATAATTGCGAAAAAAGCAAGGATTAGCTGGTGGCACGATTTTACGAAAATGATTCGGCATCATTTTAGGCAACCATCGATGAGGAGTGGGGCAAGATGGAGATTCACTTTTTGGCAGTAGCCAATTTTGATAATCAGATGTCGGTATTTCATTTTTCCAGTAATGATCGGGAACAATTGAATGTGGTAGTAAAAGAGTTACTGTCTGCCGGCAGTGAAATTTCGAGTGATTTTAGTTTACATTTTCTGAAAACAAATAATTGCAGCTTCGAATCAGTGGCCAAAATGGACCCGTATTTTGCGGATGCGGATTGTTACGAGGATGTCGGTGAATTTGTCGCTTTAGTTAAGCAAAATAAAGGCGCATAGTAAATGCGACAGTTCTGCATGGCTTGCTTATCGCACTAAGAAGAGTGGTAGCAAGTCATATACTTATCATTTGATTTCTGCCCCTAAAAGTGTGACCGTTAAAACCACGAAATAATAATTAAAACTAATTCAAATCCGTTCATCAGTCAGTTGGCTGGTGGCGGATTTTTTTGGTTGCAAAGCGGCAATATACGTTGTCCCCCAAGCATCCATGGCTTGCACGATGGAAATTAGACTCATGCCTAGTTCGGTGAGTTGATAGCTGGTTTTAATAGGTATGACGTTTAAATCGACCGTTTTTTTGATGATTTGGTCAGTCATTAATTCTTGTAGTTGTAAAGCTAACATCCGTCGCGTGCAGCCGGGGAGGGTGTGTAACAATTCGGTAAAGCGTTGTTCACCATGCATGAGCCGACAGATGATGATGGACTTCCATTTACCAGCTAAGATTTTTAAGGTGGTATCTAAGGGGCAGACTTCACCGTGACGAGTTTGCATATCAAAAGCAGTCATGATTATTACCTCCGCGTATAAATTGAGTTTACATAAATTATACCGAGCGTGACGGCGGATGCCGTATGGGGACGCTCAGTTGATTCGGTGAGCGCACGAGGTTACAAAAAATTCCCGTATTGTGTTTGCAACGCCTTACCATAACAATGGTGGCGAGGGGATGATTTTAATGAAAATCACGATGAAACAACGGTCGTTAGTCGCGGGGTTATTCTTGATTGTTTTTATGATTGGGGCTGATTCCTTTATCATTTCGCCGTTACTGCCGGCCATTGAACGCAGCTTCCACATCTCAGTCGCCCAAGCCGCCTTAGCGGTAACTAGTTATGCGGTGTGCTATGCCGTGGGCGCCCCGGTGATTGGTCCACTGGGGGATCATTATTCGAAACGGACGCTATTATTATTAGGGATTACCGTATTTTCGGCGGGAAGTTTGAGCTGTTCCCTTGCGCCAACGAATGGTTGGTTTGAAGTCAGTCGGGCGGTGGCTGGTTTGGGGGCCGCGATGACGTTACCGAATGTTTGGGCCCTGATTGGGGCGACGTTTACTGGTGCACAACTCAGTATGATCATGGGGATCACCATGGCGGCGTTATCCTTATCGATTGCGATTGGGGTACCCCTGGGCGCTTTATTGGCCCAACTGGCGAATTGGCGCTGGGCTTTTGGGGTGTCGACGGGCTTAACGCTTTTAGCTGGCGTAGTTTTAACATTAGTGGTGCCCACGGAAACGCGGCCGCGGACGGTGCTTGATTATTGGGGTGGGCATCGTCAATTGGCCCATAATCGGCCAGCCATTCGGGCGTTGCTTGTAACGCTAACTTGGATGGTAGGTTTTTATGCGATTTATACGTTTCTTGGGACTTTTTTAAGTGCGCAGCTTCAATTGAACACGTCGCAAGCCGGATTAGTCTTTACCGTGTATGGTTTTTGTAACTTTATCGCCAGTTTTGCGAGTGGTCCGGTCATGACACGACTCGGCCAACGCCGGGTAGTCCAAATAAATGGGGCCCTGTCGCTATTAGCCATCGCTGGTCTAGTATTAGGGCAAACGCATTTAAACGTGGTTATCGTGAGTTTAGGGGCCTTAGCCATCGTACAAGGCTTAGGGGTGACGGCGCTAAACACATTG
The DNA here is from genome assembly GCF_000498955.2 of Lactiplantibacillus fabifermentans DSM 21115. GTDB lineage: Bacteria > Bacillota > Bacilli > Lactobacillales > Lactobacillaceae > Lactiplantibacillus > Lactiplantibacillus fabifermentans. The sequence continues at coordinate 12,869 of NZ_AYGX02000063.1, forward strand.
ATTGTGGGTATCGCGCCGCAGCAACGTTCAACCGTCATGGCTTGCAACAGTGCCTTGCTGTATTTAGGCTTGACGTTGAGCTCATCCATTGGCGGACCAGTTTTTGTCAACTGGGGTTTTACTGGGATTGGGCTGGTGGCCGTCGTGATGTTAGGGCTCGCGGTGGTACTAGTGTCGCAATTAAAACCCGCGTGAAAAAATTTACTGGTGATTTAACGCCAAGCGCGTAAAATAAAATTGACTAGTAAAGGGGTGGCGCGATGACCGAGACCGAATTACGGGACTTGTTTTGGGCCGATGAAGATCTGCAACAAATTTTAAAACTCAGCCGGGATTTACAATTAGCCGATACTTGGATTTGCGCGGGGATTTTGCGTAACTTTGTCTGGAATGTGTTGAGTGGTCGCCCAGGGTTTGATGCGACGACGGATGTTGATGTGGTTTTTTATGATTCGAAAATTAGTTATGCGGCCACATTGGAACTGGAACAGCAATTACTAACCACGGCGCCGCAATATCGCTGGCAACTGAAAAATGAAGTCTACATGCACCAGCACACGCCGGGCGGTCAGCCGTATACGGATACGTGCGATGCGATTGCCAAGTTTCCGGAAACGGCCACGGCGATTGGCTTGCACTTAATTGATGGGACCCCCGAATTGTTTTTACCATATGGGAGTGCCGACCTCTGCGCATTGGCAGTTCGACCAACCCCATACTTTAAACAAGATGCGCAGCGTATGGCGAGTTATCAGCGGCGCGTGCAAACTAAACCGTGGCAACAAAAGTGGCCACAGTTACAAATATTCTTAACTTAAAGGCCGAACATAAAAATTGTTTAATCTGGCGAGTATTGTATAATTTATCTCGGTAATGAAAATTACTTTCTTGCGTAATGAAAAAACATGAAATTTTTGTGACGAATCAGTCTAAAACGCTTTAATTAACTGGCGGTTTTTGGTACGATAGTCACGTAGTAAAATTTGGGAGGCAAATATCTAATGAGTAATGAAAAACCACAAATTGGTGTCATTGGCATGGCCGTTATGGGTAAAAACCTGGCCTTAAATATTGAAAGCCGTGGCTTCAAAGTTGCTATTTTCAACCGGACGGGTTCAAAGACTGAAAAAGTTGTCCAAGACCACGCCGACAAGAACTTAGTACCTAGTTACAAGATTGAAGATTTTGTTGAATCATTGGAAACACCACGTCGGATTATCATGATGGTCAAAGCTGGGAAACCAACTGACGCCGTTATCGACGAATTATTACCATTGCTTGATAAAGGGGACGTCTTAATTGATGGTGGGAACACCAACTTTAACGACACGATGGCCCGCAATGCCCGCTTAGACAAGTCTGGCATTAACTTTATCGGCATGGGCGTTTCTGGTGGTGAACTTGGTGCCTTACAAGGTCCTTCCTTGATGCCAGGTGGCCAAAAAGAAGCTTATGACTTAGTTGAACCAATCTTAACCAAGATTGCGGCTAAGGCGCCTCAAGATGGCGAACCATGTGTTACTTACATCGGCCCTAACGGTGCTGGCCATTACGTTAAGATGGTCCACAATGGGATCGAATATGGTGATGAAGAATTAATCGACGAAAGCTACAACGTCATGCGTAACGTGGCTGGTTTATCCGTTGATGAAATGTCCGATGTCTTCACTGAATGGAACAAGGGCGAATTAAGCAGCTACCTAGTTGAAATCACCGCTGATATCTTGTCACGTAAAGATGACTTGGGCGACGATAAGACTAAGCCAATCGTTGATATGATTTTAGACCGTGGGAACAACAAAGGGACGGGTAAGTGGTCTTCTGAAGACGCCTTGAACGTCCAAGTCCCACAATCAGTAATCACCGAAGCCGTTTACGCGCGTTACATCTCAATGATGAAGAACGAACGGGTCGCTGCTTCTAAGAAGTTAGCTGGTCCTGAAAACGACTTACAATTACCTGCTAAAGAAGAATTGATTGAAAAGATTCGTGAAGCCTTATTCTTCAGTAAGATCATGAGTTATGCCCAAGGGTTCGAACAATTACGGTTCGCCTCAAAGCATTACGACTGGGACTTGAAGTTTGGCGAATTAGCTCAAATCTGGCGTGCTGGCTGCATTATTCGCGCCCAATTCTTACAAAACATCACCGATGCTTTTGATAAGAAGCCTGATTTAGACAACTTATTGATGGATGACTACTTTGCCGATATCGCTGCTAAGTACCAACAATCAACGCGTGACGTCTTAAGCTTGGCAATCCAAGCCGGCGTTCCCGTACCATCATTTAGTGCCGCTTTATCATACTACGACTCATACCGGGCCGAAGTTTTACCTGCTAACTTGTTACAAGCACAACGGGACTACTTTGGTGCCCATACCTACGAACGGACTGACCGCGAAGGGTTATTCCATTACAGCTGGTATGAAGAACAATAATCATTAAAATAATTAATTTTGCAGCGATGCCTTTCGGGGTGTCGCTGTTTTTTTGCATGATACAGGGAGTCGAAAAAAATCATGAATAATTTGGAATTAGATATTGATGGCACATTGTTAGAGTTTAATGTAACGGATGTTGGTGACCATAGTCGTGATGCTTGGACTAACGCCACATTACGTGTAAAAAATGAATATTTTAATATGAACATCGCGACCACTTTTTTAAGTTATCCAGAATTAAAAGAAATTAGTACGACTTTAGACAAATTAGTGAAGGATGAATTACGGCCAATGTCGTTGGCATTTATTGAGCCATATCTGGAAATAGAGTTTAATCGAACACACGATCAACAAATCGTGTGTGAATTACTGTTGTATCCTGAAATAGATAGTATGTTCACTAATCAACACTATAATCTTCCGTTGGATTGGAGTCATGTCCTCAAACTACAAAAATTTTTGTCTCAACGATTAGCTGTGCTCTAAACTTTGAATCGAACGTCTGTTTGCGTTAAAATAAAGTGACAGCTTTTTGAACGATGGGGGTGTGACGATGCGCCAAGAATCATTATTTAATCCAGAACGGGATGCTAGTAGTCCGTTAGCCTACCGGGTGCGGCCAACGACGTTAGATGGGTTTAAAGGTCAAGACCACTTGCTTGGTCCGGGAAAATTATTGCGACAGCTGATTGCCCAAGACCAGCTACCGTCACTCATTTTCTGGGGCCCGCCCGGTGTCGGTAAGACGACGTTAGCTGAAATTATTGCCCAACAGACCAAATCACATTTTATTACGTTTAGCGCGGTGACGAGTGGTATCAAAGAGATTCGCCAAATCATGGATGACGCCGAAGCCAACCGGGATTTTGGTGAACGGACATTAGTCTTTATCGACGAAATTCACCGCTTTAATAAGGCGCAACAAGATGCCTTCTTGCCATACGTCGAACGCGGCAGTATTACGTTGATTGGGGCGACGACTGAGAATCCGTCGTTTGAAATCAATGCCGCCTTACTATCACGTTGCAAAGTGTTGGTCTTAAAAGAACTGACGACGAGCGCTTTGACAGAAATCCTCACTGCAGCGTTAGCGAATCCGCAGGGCTTTCCCGATTTAACGGTCAAATTACAACCAGACACGTTAACGTCGATTGCGGAATTTGCCAACGGGGATGGTCGGATGGCGTTGAATACGCTTGAAATGGCGGTGTTGAATGGGGAACGTGAGGGTCAAACCGTCACGATCACTGACGCTGGTCTATATCAACTGATCAATACGAAATCATTACGCTACGATAAAAATGGTGAGGAACATTATAATTTAATTTCGGCCTTGCACAAATCAATGCGTAATAGCGACGTCGATGCTGCCATTTATTGGCTGATGCGCATGTTAGCCGGGGGCGAAGATCCGTTGTATATTGCGCGGCGCTTAATTCGATTCGCCAGTGAAGATGTCGGGCTAGCAGACCGACAGGCGTTACCGTTATGTGTGGCGGTTTATCAGGCGTGCCAGTTTATTGGTATGCCCGAATGTAACGTCAACTTGACGGAAGCGGTGACTTACTTGGCACTAGCTCCGAAATCCAACGCGTTATACGCCGCGACTTCTGCGGCCCGCGCTGATGTGAAGGCCCACGGTAATTTACCGGTACCGCTCCAAATTCGCAATGCGCCGACCCGGTTAATGAAAGATTTGGGTTATGGCGACCATTATCAATATGCGCATGACACGGCGGCTAAATTAACCGATATGCAGACGATGCCGCCAGAATTGCAAGGGCAGACGTATTATGAACCGACGGACCAAGGACAAGAAAAGGCGTGGCAACAACGGTTACAAGCTATCAAACAGTGGCATGCGGCCCATCCACACGATGAAAATGAGTAAGCTTTTAGATTGCAATTAGGCTTGTTTTGCGTAAAATTAAATTCGTATGAAGGCTTGGCGACATTTCAGGTGTAGGAAATTCAGCGTATTCATGTTAAAATAACATGTTGTACCTGCTTAATTGACATTTTTCTAATTAAGCACCGGAACTATACGAACGCTAGATAAGTTGAATATTAGGAGTGACTAAAAGTAAATGAGTCGAATTTTAATTATTGAGGATGAAAAAAACCTCGCCCGCTTTGTTGAACTGGAATTAAAGCATGAAGGTTACGATATTCAAGTTGAATATAATGGTCGTAAAGGGTTAGACGCTGCTTTAGGCGAAGACTTTGATGCCATCCTGTTAGACTTGATGTTACCCGAATTAAACGGTCTGGAAGTTTGTCGCCGGGTCCGCGAAGTTAAGAACACGCCAATCATCATGATGACGGCGCGTGACTCCGTGATTGACCGGGTCTCAGGCTTAGACCATGGGGCCGACGACTATATCGTAAAACCATTTGCCATTGAAGAATTATTGGCACGGTTACGGGCTTTATTACGCCGGATCGACTTGGAAAGCGAACAACAAAACACGAAACAAACGACGGTTACTTATAAAGATTTAACGATTGAAAAAGAAAACTTAGTCGTTAAGCGCGGTGATGAAGTCATCAACTTAACGAAACGGGAATACGAATTATTATTGACCTTAATGGAAAATATCAATGTCGTGTTAGCCCGTGATGTTTTATTAAATAAAGTTTGGGGTTACGAATCCGAAGTCGAAACGAACGTCGTGGACGTTTACATTCGTTACTTACGGAATAAGATCGACCGCCCAGGCGAAAAGAGCTACATTCAAACTGTTCGTGGGACTGGATATGTGATTCGGTCGTAATGAACGACGAACCAGCAACCATGGCGACGCAACCACAACGTCAACGTTGGTCGTTGAAATGGAAATGGGCGCTCGGGACCGCAATTGGGACCGCGCTCATTTTTATTTGCTTTTCTTTACTGATGTATAAGAGTTTCACGAACCTCTTATTGCGTCAGGAACAACGTGATGTTGCCAATGCCGTTACCGCCGTTCAACAATCGCTCCGCAGTGAATCGACTGGTTTGACAGTAAAATCCGTCGCCGCCAAACTGCAACCGGAAGCCAACATTGAACCGTCTGAAGGGATGAGCTCCCGGCAACAAGGGGCGCTTAAAACGAAATTTTTCACCGATTCACAATTGACCGCCTTGTCGCGGACTAATTTAGCCGTCACGGTTTATAATCCGGAAGGTGTGACGTTATATATTTCCCGCAAAGACGCGCACGAATTCAAGAAAATTAGTAGTCGTGAAATCGGCTTAGTTGGTAGTGGTAGTGACTCTGAACTAGTCGGTCGTGCGCCCATTCGCGCGACAAAAACGCACAAGCTGATTGGGTACGCCCAAGTCACCGATAATTTGAGTGACTTTCACAATACGACCCATAACTTAATGTGGATTTTCATCGTGATGACGATGATTGCCATCTTTGGCGCGGCGTTACTCGGGTATTTCTTAGCCGCCTTCTTATTACGACCAATGCGCAAGATTCGCGAAACGATTAATGCGGTCAATGCCGACCCACAAACGGATTCACGGGTCCCGGATTTGAATCGGAATGATGAATTATCGGATTTAGCCATTTTATTCAATGACATGTTAGACCAGATGCAACGCTACATTACGCAGCAACAGCAATTCGTGGAAGATGTCTCGCACGAATTGCGGACGCCCGTGGCCATTATTCAAGGTCATATGGAATTGTTGAACCGGTGGGGTAAAGACGACCCGCAAGTCTTAGCCGAATCGTTAAGTGCCAGTTTGTCTGAAACCCAACGGATGCAAAGCTTAGTCCAAGAAATGTTAGATTTGTCGCGCGCGGAACAACTTGAAATCAACTTTAGTCATGAAACGACCGATGTCCAAAAATTGGTCACACAGGCGTTTAATGATTTTAAGATGATTCACCCAGATTTCTTATTTACGTTTGATGATGACGTGCACAAGCCGGTTTACGCGCAAATTTATCGGAATCACTTGGAACAAATCTTAATTATCTTATTGGATAACGCCGTGAAATATTCGACTAAACGCAAAGAGATTCACTTGTCGCTATCGACCGATTATCGCTACATCGAAGTCGCCGTCCAAGATTTTGGTGAAGGCATTTCAAAGGATAATTTGGACCGCGTCTTTAACCGCTTCTACCGGGTCGATAAAGCCCGGAGTCGTGATAAGGGCGGTAATGGTTTAGGCTTGTCGATTGCGCAACGCTTGGTGGAAGGCTATCATGGCCAAATCAGCGTGGAATCGGTCGTCGGCCAAGGCTCGATTTTCCGGTTCCAACTTCCGATTTTAAAAGATCCTAAGTTACTAGCAAAAGCGGAAGCGGATACCGATGCCGTTGAAAAAATTGCCAAGTCCGAATTACCGGCGGGGATTAAACCAGCAGTCACTGACCCAGACGAAAAACCGTTAGATGACCATGAACATGATGATTCACATCAATAAATAACAAAAAATGCTTGATTAGCCGCGGCTAGTCAGGCATTTTTTGTTAGTGTATGGTTGGAGCACGGCGGAAATGTTTTGTTCACGAGTGTTGGGCACGGCGCGATGGTTACCGGGGTCAATATTGGTTTCGACATTCGTCATCACAACCGTCTGGCCAGCGAGTTGTAACATCGACAAATCATTTTCAGCGTTGCCAATTGCTAAAATATCATCGGTGGCGAGTTGGTGCTGTTGTTGAATGAATTGGATGCCGTTAGCTTTGGTCGCCCGGTCGCTGGTGATTTCTAAGTAGTAGCGTCCCGGCATCGTGGCCGTCATGTTCGGCAAGTACATGGCCCAGAGTCGGTCAACTAAACTATTCATGAGGGCTTCGTCGCGCGTCATCACCATAATCTTATAGAGCTGGGTCGCCGGTCGCCGGAGTAAGCGGTCGTATGCGAGTAGCTGGGCACGTTGGCCAGTGAGCTGTTCTTCGTAACGGGTCCCGTGGTCATATTTAGCGGTATACCAGTGATTCGCGGTGTAGCAGCTTAAACTAACTGCCGGAAAGTCATGTTGGAGCATCGTTAAGAGTGATGCCGCCACATATTTCGCAATGGGGTGGTCCTGTAAGGTCATGAGCTGATCATGGTGGTACTCGAAAATTAGACCACCGTTGAAGGCAATTTGTGGTCCGGTCAAGTGCAATTGGTCAATCAATGGCTGCATCTCAAACGGTGCGCGGGCGGAAACTAGCGTCAGCGGGACGGTGAGTTGTTGAATCGCCGTTCGCGTGGTCGAAGCTAATTGCCCCTTAGCATTGAGTAACGTGCCATCTAAATCTGAAAAAATATGTTGAATCATTAAAATCACATCCTTAACCATAGCCTAACGTGTCGAACGCGTTCGCGGTCAAGCAACTTATATGGATGTTCCATAAAGATTATATATGAGGATTAAAATGATTGTTGTCGACCAAGTGGGTACCGAACTACGGGAGCAGCGCATGGTTTAAAAGTTCGCCTGTTCACAAATGTAGAGAACTGTTATAGTGGAAGTACAGTAAAATTATTCGGGGGGCGTAACGATTGGGAGATACAACCACTTATCGGCCGATGACTTTCAAGATTTTCTTGCAGTTCATTCGGTTAAATGCCAAGGCGGCCAGTGTTGTGCCGTATTTTCTTGGTATTTTGTTTTCAATTTATTATTTCCATGAATTTAAATGGGCGAATTCAATTATTTATTTAATTGCACAAGTCGCCATCGCGTTGTTTGTGACGGGGTTCAACAACGTACAAGATTATTACTTAGCGAAAGACATCCATTATCGGGATACTTACAACATTATTGGCCGCGAGCACTTATCACCACGGCGGTCGTTGCATATGATGTTAGCGATGTTGGCAACTGCTATTATTTTAGGAATCGTCTTAGTTTTCCGGACGAACTTATTACTCCTGTTCATGGGCGCGGCTGCGATTGGCGTCGCCGTTTTTTACACGTACGGACCAATTCCATTTTCCCGTTTTCCATTAGGGGAACTCTTATCTGGAACAGTGGAAGGCTTCGGGGTCTTCTTCTTAGCCGTTTATATGAATGTCCCAACCCCAATGCTGATGGGCTTTCACTTTAACTGGCCATACTTCTCATTGGCGGGTAACTTACAAAATATCTTAGTGATGATTTTAGTTGGGCTACCCAACATCTTCTTAGTCGCTAACATTATGTTGGCGGATAATATTTGCGATTTGGAACAAGATATTCGCAATGAACGCTATACCGTGCCGTATTACATCGGTAAAGACCGGGCGATTAAGGTCTATGATACGTTAGTCTTATTAGCGTACATTCCCGTCATCTTTAGCGTCTTGTTCCAAGTATTGCCAATTTATCAATTGATCGTTTTATTGTCATTACCAATCATTTTGAAAAATATTAAGACGTTTAATGCGGAACAAGTTAAAGAAACGACCTTTAATACGGCACCACAAAACCTGATGCTGTTCCAAGGATTACAAATGTTAGCTTTGATTTTAGGCATTTTCTTCTAAACTTAGTAGCCAATCTCATCTTGGGGTTGGTTTTTTTGTTCATTGGTAGATTGTAAAATTAATCCGAACGCTGTTCGGACAAAAAAGATCAGCTTCC
>NZ_AYGX02000064.1 GCF_000498955.2 Lactiplantibacillus fabifermentans DSM 21115
TCAGGTTATGCTGAACAATTTGTCCAAAAATTCGGATTAAATTTGCAATCTACCGTTTGAATTAAACTAACTTACTAGTTTAAACTGAAGATAATCTATTAACTAAATCACTAAATACTGCGGGGGAGTATGCCATTATGACTGAAAATATTTTTAATAATCAACGCGCCATCCCAGCCAAGTTAACAGCGTTTGGCTTTCAGCTCGACGCGAATATTTATACTTATGAACAACCATTGCTGGACCAAGCGTTCACGTTAACCGTGGTTGTGACCTTACCGAACACCGTCACGACAACCTTAATCGACCAAGAAACTGGGGCACCCTATACCTTGCATTTAGTCACCAACAACACGGGGGACTTTGTGGCCCGGGTCCGCAAGCAGCGTTACAAACCATTCAAGCACAGTGCTTTGAACCGGATGTCTTTGCCGAGAAACAAGCTCGCGCCCTCATCCAACATGTGACGGCCACTTACCACGACGACTTGGAATTTTTATGGAAAAAGTTTCCCGGCAATGCTGTTTGGCGCCGCGCCGATACGCACAAATGGTATGCCGCTTTACTCAAGGTCCCGCAAAGTAAGCTCGGCTTAGCTGGTGATGAGATTATCACGATTATCGACCTGCGTCTCGCAACGGCCGATCTCGCCAAGCTCATCGATAACGACCGTTATTTCCCGGGTTATCACATGAATAAAAACCACTGGTACAGTATTATTTTGGACGGTCGCGTTACTGACGCCGAAATATTTGACCGGTTACAAACTAGTTACGACCTGGCTCATTAAAAGGGCGTTTGTACACACAAAGACCCCTGCGACAACTATCATCATATAGCTGTCGCAGAGGTCTTTAATTTTAGGTTACGCATCTTTTTGCAATTGTTCCGCAAATTGATTAATTTTTCGTAACCGGTGATTAATCCCCGATTTGGAAATCGGGCCACCGGGAACTAAAGTACCCAATTCTTTTAAGCTAACTTCGCGATGGGCTAGCCGTGTGACCGCCACTTCTTGCAGCTTTGCGGGTAACTGTTGGAGGCCCACCGTTTCATCAATCAATAAAATGTTTTCAATTTGTTTGCTCGACGCGTTGGCCACCTTATCCATGTTGGCGTTCTCGCAGTTAACCAGCCGGTTGACCGAGTTACGCATGTCACGCATGATGCGGACATCTTCGAACTTCAACATGCCATTGGTAGCGCCAATTAACGATAAGAAATCCGCGATTTTTTCCGCTTCTTTGATATACGTAATAAAGCCGCCCCGCCGGTCAGTCGTCCGCGAGTTCAAGCCGTATTTATTCATCATTTCCGAAATCATATGATTATGTTCTTCATACAGTGAATAAATTTCCAAATGGTAACGCGACGTTTCAGGGTTATTGACCGAACCGCCTGCCAAAAAAGCGCCGCGCAAATACGAGCGCACCGCCGCATCGTCCGTTAAGACTTCGGTCGGCGCCACTTCTACAATTTGATAATCCTTTAATATCCCTAAATCAGCAAGGACCATATCAGTCCCCGTTTTTAGCCGCACGATATACAAGTTGTTTTTGTTCAACTTCATTTTGCGCCGCACGATTAACTCGCTGGCCACGTCATAAAATTGTTTTAACAACCGGTAGATACGCCGCGCAATCGCTGGATTTTCGGTTTGAATGTTCAAAATAAAATGGTGATTAGCCAGGCTAATCGTCCCGTTCATTCGAATCAAAGCCATCAATTCAGCTTTAGCATTCTCGCGATGGACAGTAAGGTTGGTTAGTTCTTTCTTAACTTCACTGGCGTATGACATCTGCTGGCCTCCTATCTTAAAATATCGGAATGGCCGACTAAGTTCATTAGTTCAGCCACGACTTGGTCGCCATCATGGAAGGCCCCGTTATCGCGTAACTTCAAAAAGTTCGCCGAGATGACCTTACAATTTTGGTCCCGTAAACCGCGGAAATCATGACTGACTTGCCGCGAAACTTCGTTAAATTTATGGAAATCCATGTAGTCATCCGGCACTTTTTCGGTATTCACTAACACGGTGTTGATAAAGTTTTCACCGAGATGTCGGTTTAAGACCCGGACATGGTCGGCATCGGAGAAGTTATCGGTTTCCCCTTTTTGGGTCATGATATTGCAAATATAAACGACTTCGGCATCGGATTCACAAACCGCCTTACCGATATTATCAATCATCAAGTTCGGCAAGATGCTAGTGAATAAACTACCCGGTCCTAAGACGATTTGGTCAGCGGCCATAATCGCATCAATAACTGGCTTGACCGCTTCCGGGGTTTGGCCATCTTTATCAGTGACCCACACCCGATCTAATGACTTATGGGCCGCCGTGATTTCGGCTTCACCAGATAACTCCGTGCCATCCTTGAAACGGCCATGCAGCGTCAACGCTTCATTGGCCGCCGGATAGACGTGACCTTCAACTTGCATCATCGTCGACAACTCTTGGACCGCGTCAAAGACCCCCGACTTCATTTCTGTCAAGGCGGCAATAATCAAGTTACCAATCGCATGACCAGCGAAGAACTGGTCATCACCTTGGAACCGATATTGGAAAATGTCTTTATACAAACTCGGCCAATTCGACAAGGCCGCCATGACGTTACGAATATCGCCAGGTGGCACCACGTTAACATAATTACGAATGATTCCCGAAGAACCACCATCATCGGCCACTGTCACAACCGCAGTAATATCGACGGCTTGCTTGCGCAACCCACGTAAGACGACTGGCAAGCCAGTCCCCCCACCGATCACCACGATTTTTGGCCGTTGGGTCTTAAATGTGTATTTTCTCATGATCGATTAACTGTTTCCTTCCGTTTGTCAATATCGCGATGACTGATGTGAACTTTATAGTTCTTAGCTAACGCTTCACCCACCCGTTGCGTTAATGCAACCGAGCGGTGTTGCCCACCGGTACACCCAATCGCAATCGTCAAACTCGTTTTACCTTCAGCTTCATAACCGGGCATGATACTTTCTAACATGCCCAAAAACTGTTGATAAAAAGCTTCGGTTGCCGGTTGGTTCATCACATAATCAGCGACAGCTTGGTCTAAGCCCGTCTTCTTTTTCAATTCGGGGACGTAATACGGGTTCGGCAAGAACCGCACGTCCATCACGATATCAGCATCAATTGGTAAGCCGTATTTAAAGCCGAATGACAAAATCTCGATATGAAAAGTTTCATCGGCGCTCGTTTCAAATTTATCAAAAATCGATTCGCGTAATTCTCGCGGCGTCAAGGTGGTCGTATCAATCACATATGAAGCCCGATCCTTCAAAGGCCCGAGTAAATCCCGTTCCTTGCGAACCCCATCCATAATCCGACCTTCCATCGCCAACGGATGGGAACGCCGCGTTTCTTTATAGCGTGAGACTAACTCTTCGTTGGAAGCATCCAAGAAGAGAATTTGTGTCGATACAAAGTCAGTATTATCAAGGTTGGCCAACATATCAATAATTTCATCGTAAAAGGCCCGTGACCGTAAATCAATCACTAAAGCGACTTTTTCAATCTTCCCGGATTCTTCGACTAATTCCGAAAACTTCGGTAATAAAGCGGGTGGCATATTATCGATACAAAAATAACCAAGATCTTCAAAACTCTGGACTGCGACCGTTTTACCGGCCCCACTCATCCCAGAGATAATAACAAGTTGCAATGAATCTGCCATAATACTGCTCCTTTTAGGTCCATATTGTTGGTAGTATAGCATACCGGGCGTGTCATTTCTAGTTACGGCCTCTAAAGCCGATTATAAAAGGGATAAAACCTTAGCGGCCCTATCCCTCCGTTTATTAACTAAATCTTAATTTCGACGGGCAAAGGCAATTAAAATCGCGTTGATCCCGAAAATTGCAAAGTACACACTAACGATGACATTAAACGTTAAGGCGGCGACCATTGGGCTGAAAATTAACAGAATGCCCATGGCTAAACTGATAACATCTAAAATCAGCGATAAAATAAAGTAGCCGGTCCCAAACACCTTCAAATGTGACACGACCGTCAGCCGTTCGATGGAATCAATTAAGAACCAGAACGCAAAAACGTATCCGAGCACTAACACGCCAGTTGGGGCATGGAATAAGAACAATAACCCCACTAAAATATCAATAATCGCAAAAACTAACGCAAAATTAGCTCGCAAACCCGTTTCACGCCGGAGTTTAGTATAGCCAGCAATCGTAGTAATCCCACTAATCAAAGCTGCGATGGCAAATAAGAATACTAAACTAATTAACGCGGCTTTAGGTTCTTTCATAACAAAATAGGCAGCAATGAGGAACACGATCCCAGTAATGAATTCGGTCCAGTCAAAGCCCCAACGATGATCATTAAACATATTCGACAACATCTCCAATATTCTTTAACTCCATCATACCAGTTAGTGAAAGAGTTTCCAATTTTTCAGACACAATTTAACAGCGCGTTAAACAATTCGCCAACTCACTGATACCAGGCCTTTCACGCCCGCTTAATTGGCGTTACGTTGCCGCAGTTGGCCGACCGTAATTCCATCTGTCCTGGGCCGGTCCAAGCCTAGAAAACGTCTTGAACCTCGCTTTTGAGCCCACAAACCAGGTCTCAAAAGACGCCCGTGGTGTAAACGGCCAAAAAACAGCCGTTAACGCCACCTGCAGGACGGATTCCATTACGGTCGGCCAACTACTACACTGCAAATCAAATTAGATAAACATTCCATTAACATGCAATTGTGAGTAACTTTTTATAATGGCCATTCAATGTTGCTATCAAGAATGTTTAAATAACAACTAATCTAGGCAAGATTGTGATTTATAACCATCAAGCCACTAAATTGGGTCACACTAATTTAGTACCAATGTACTGAACAACTTAACCACCAATTTTGCTGCCAACAAACGGGGTAAATTAGTAGTTCTTTCTCAAAATTAAATATTAAGTTAACCGTACTTCACTATCACGAACAAAAAATATTACCATGCCTGTTCCCCACAACCAAGCCGAATTAGCGTGCCATTATATTTATCAAACAACAATCTAGCTGCCAGCTGACCGTAATGGAAGTCGCCATGCAGGTGGCGTTAACGGGATTGGGCTGTATCCCGTTTACACCACGGACGTCTTTTGAGACTTGGGTTGTAGGCTCAAAAGCGAGGTTCAAGACCGCTCCTCAGGCTTGGACCGGTCCCCATGGCGACTGAAATTACGGTCAGCCGGCAGCGGCAATAACCAGCTTCACGAAAGAACGCAATTAGTAGCTGGTGTTTTTCCAGCTACTAATTGGGGACGACTTTTAAGACTGGCGACGAACTTTGGCCAGGCTTAAAAGCGCCCTGGCGACCGCTTTTTGGCGTCAGGTCTGCCCCACGGCGCGCATCCCGTTTGCTGGCGGCGGTAACCTTCCTCACATCAAAAAACGGCCCCAAAAACCGGGACCGTTCTAATCATATCAATGGTCAAATTGATAACTATATTGAGTTGGTGCTTAATCTAATGACTGGTAGGCAGCCAATTGGTCATGCGCGGTTGCTAGTTCAGCTTTGATTTGGTCAAAGCCAGTCCCACCAAGTGAATGACGGCGTTCAACGGCGACTTTAGGGTCTAAGTCATGATAGACGTCTTCGTCGATCAATGGCGAAATGGCTTGATATTCTGATAATGGAATATCTTGTAACGGCCGATTCTTTTCCAAACCATCCAAGACTAACTTACCGACAATCGCATGCGCTTCTCTAAACGGAATGCCCTTATTGGCTAAGTAATCGGCCAATTCCGTCGCATTTGAGAAATCGTTTTTGGTGGCCGCAGCCATCCGGTCTTCATTAACGGTTAACGTGGCTAACATGCCAGTAAAGACATGGAGGCTCGTCAAGATGGTGTTGACCGTGTCAAAAGCGCCCTCTTTGTCTTCTTGTAAGTCTTTGTTATAGGCTAACGGAATGGCCTTCATGACCGTGAGTAAGCCCATTAAATTACCATAGACCCGGCCCGATTTACCGCGAATCAGTTCGGCCATATCGGGGTTCTTCTTTTGCGGCATGATAGAACTACCGGTCGAGAATTGGTCGCTCAAGCTGAGGTACTTGAATTCATAACTCGTCCACGACACGATTTCTTCGCAAAAACGGGATAAGTGCATCATTAAAATTGACGCATTGCTTAAGAATTCTAAGACAAAGTCCCGGTCGGAAACGGCGTCCAAACTATTATGATAGACCTGACTAAAGCCTAATAACTTAGCACTGTATTCCCGGTCGATGGGAAAGGTGGTCCCAGCTAAAGCGGCCGCACCTAATGGTGAAATGTCAGTATGTTGCATGTTGAACTCAAACCGTTCCATGTCCCGTTTGAACATTTGGTAGTAAGCCAATAAGTAATGCGCATACGAGATGGGTTGGGCGTGTTGCAAATGCGTGTAGCCTGGCATCACCGTTTCAACGTTTTCGCTCGCCTTAGCCACTAAGACCGTTTCCAAATCATGCAACCGGTCTAAGATTTTCGGCAATTGATGTTTCATGTATAAATGAAAATCAGTGGCGACCTGGTCGTTCCGGGAACGGGCCGTGTGTAACTTACCGGCAACGGGTCCGATTTCTGCCGTCAATAAGGATTCAATATTCATATGAATATCTTCATTGACCGTTGAAAATTCCAATTTGCCCGCTTCATTTTGTTGTTCTAATTTCTCGAGACCGGCGACAATTTTATCAACATCGGCGGCTGGTAAAATACCCGTCTTTTTTAACATCTTAACGTGCGCTAATGAACCGGTAATATCTTCGGCGGCTAACAGTTGATCAAAGCCGATCGAAGCCCCGAAATCATCAACGTACTTGGCGCCGGTTTCCGTAAACCGACCACCCCATAGCTTCGCCGTACTCATTAGGCGTGTTCCTTAGTTGACTGCGCCTTAGCATCGGCTTGCGCTTTGGCTTGAACTTGGGCGTTAACTTGCGTTGGTAAGCCCCAAAGTTTGATGAAGCCCACGGCCGCTTGTTGGTCGAATTCATCAGCCGCCGTGTAAGTGGCTAAGTTCTTGTCGTACAAACTGTTTGGTGACTTCCGGCCTTCAGTGATGACATTACCTTTGAAAAGTTGGACCCGTACCACGCCGTTAACGACTTGTTGAGTTTGCTTCAAGAAGGCCAACATTGCATCCATTAATGGTGAGAACCATAAGCCATTGTAAATGGTATCGGCTAATTTTTGTTCAATAATTGGTTTGAAATGTGCTAATTCACGTTCAAACGTTAAGTCTTCCAAATCCTTGTGGGCTTTCAATAAAACGGTGGCCGCTGGTGCTTCGTAAACTTCCCGTGATTTGATACCGACTAACCGGTTTTCGATGTGGTCAATCCGACCAATCCCATGTTCGCCAGCAATTTTATCCAACTTAACAATTAAGTCAGCTAAGTTCATGTTTTCGCCATCTAAAGCGACGGGAACCCCGGCTTCAAAGGTGATTTCTAACGTCGTGGGCGTGTCGGGCGTGTCAGCTAAAGCGTTCGTCCGATCAAAGGCATCGGCAGGCGCACCTTCCCATGGATCTTCCAAAATTCCACATTCGTTCGCCCGGCCCCATAAGTTTTCATCAATGGAGTAAGGACTGTCTAAGTTAATCGGGACCGGAATGTTATGTTCTTTCGCATAGTCGATTTCTTCTTCCCGTGACCAGTGCCAGTCACGAACGGGCGCTTCAATCTTGATGTCGGGGGCTAAGGCGTGAATGGCCACTTCGAAACGCACTTGGTCATTCCCCTTACCCGTACAGCCATGCGCAATCGCGACGGCATGTTCTTTTTTGGCTAAGGTCACTAACTTCTTAGCGATTAATGGCCGTGATAATGCGGATACTAATGGATATTCACCTTCGTATAGCGTGTGCCCTTGTAAGGCAATCAAGGCGTATTCTTCAGCGAATTCTTGTTTGGCATCAATCATATAAGACGCCACGGCCCCTAATTGAGTCGCTTTGTTCTTGATGGCTTCCATGTCTTTGCCTTCACCAACATCGATGCCACAAGCAATGACATCATAGCCTTTGTCCTTTAACCAACTAATTGCGACTGACGTATCAAGACCACCGGAATATGCGAGAATAATTTTATCATTTTGTTTGACCATTGATTTGTACCTCCGAAATTTTATTAACTAATTACTCAATGGCTATATCCTAGCATCTGATTTTAATGTATACAAGAAAATACGCAAAATATTCGCATTTTTCGTAATATTCATCAAAATAACGGATATTTATACATATATTCAGGCTTTAATGTATTTTATTGCTCATTTTGCAGTTAAAAAAATACCATCCCACAAACTCAGGATGGTATAAAATACATTATTATCTAATTTTTATTCAACAACTTTGCGGACAAATGGGTCTGATGAAATGCCTTGTGACACGATCAATTTTGCCCATTCTTTGGCGGAGAACAATGAATGATCTTTGTAGTTCCCACAGCTGTCGATGGTCGTCCCTTGAACGTCTTTCCATTCAGCAGGACCAGCAATGAATTCTAAGGAAGACTTCAAGGCTTTCGCAACTTCTTCGGTGCTGTGTTCGCCCCACATGATCAAATGGAAACCAGTCCGGCAACCAAATGGTGAGCAGTCAATGACGCCGTCCATGCGGTCCCGCAATAAACCAGCTAACATATGTTCAATGGTATGCAAACCGGCCGTATCAATCGCCGTTTGGTTAGGTTGAACTAAGCGTAAGTCAAAGTTCGTGATTGCGTCGCCTTGAGGGCCATGTTCCACCGTAATTTTACGAACGTATGGTGCCAAAACTTTGGTGTGATCTAATTGAAAACTTTCTACTTCAGCCATGGAAAAACACTCCTCTAATAAAATTCTAATAACAATCCTAGTGTAGCACAATCTCGACCTTATTTGGCAGGTGACGTTGCTTCCAGTTCGGCATCTCGAGCCAGGACTGGTTTCAAATATTGCCCAGTATAACTAGCCGCCACTTGTACAATTTCTTCCGGCGTCCCGGTGGCAACGATGGTCCCACCGCCGTCACCGCCTTCAGGGCCTAAATCAATCAAATAATCGGCGGATTTCACGACGTCTAAATTATGTTCAATAATCAAGACCGTGTTGCCGGCATCAACTAAGCGTTCTAAGACGCCAATCAAGCGGCGAATATCTTCAGTATGCAACCCCGTTGTCGGTTCATCTAGAATATAGAAGTTCTTCCCAGATTGTTGTTTGTGTAGTTCTGAAGCTAACTTCATCCGTTGGGCTTCGCCACCAGACAGTGTCGTCGCGGATTGTCCTAACTTGACGTAGCCTAAACCAACATCGACTAAGGTCTGTAACTTGCGGCGAATCTTAGGGATAGCTTCAAAGAATTTAACAGCTTCCGAAGCGGTCATTTGTAAAACATCAGCAATATTTTTGCCTTTGTATTCCACTTCCAAAGTTTCCGAGTTGTATTGTTTCCCATGACAAACTTCACACGGCACAAACACGTCTGGTAAGAAGTTCATTTCAATCTTCAAAATTCCGTCACCATGACAAGCTTCACAACGACCGCCCTTAATATTGAAACTAAAACGGCCCTTTTGATAGCCCCGTAACTTGGCTTCGTTCGTTTGCGCAAACAAGTCGCGAATATTATCAAAGACGCCGGTATAAGTTGCCGGATTACTCCGTGGCGTCCGCCCAATGGGACTCTGGTCAATATTAACGAGCCGTTCAATATTCTTAACGCCACTAATACTCTTATATTTACCCGGCTTTTCAGAGTTATTATTTAATTTTTGCGCTAAGGCGCGTTTTAAAATATCATTCACTAATGTTGATTTGCCGGAACCAGACACCCCGGTCACCACGACGAATTCGCCCAGTGGAAAATCAACATCGATATCTTTTAAGTTATTTTCCGCCGCCCCGGTAATGCGAATCTTCTTCCCATTACCGTCACGCCGTGTTTCCGGTACCGGAATAAACTTCTTGCCGGCCAAGTATTGCCCGGTCAAGGATTTCCGTGACCGCGCGACTTGTTTAGGTGTCCCGGCAGCCATCACTTCACCACCGTTTTCCCCGGCTCCCGGACCAATATCAATAATATAGTCCGCCGCCCGCATCGTATCTTCATCATGTTCGACGACGATCAACGTATTACCGAGGTCGCGCATTTTCTTCAAAGAACTAATCAAGCGGTCATTATCCCGTTGATGCAACCCAATCGACGGTTCATCTAAGATGTAGAGCACACCGGATAAGTTCGACCCAATTTGCGTGGCTAACCGAATCCGTTGCGCTTCCCCACCAGATAACGTCCGCGCAGCCCGACTTAAAGTTAAGTAGGCTAAGCCGACATTTTGCAAGAAAGTTAACCGATCGCGAATTTCTTTTAAGATTGGTTTAGCAATCACTAAATCTTGTTCCGATAACTTTAAGTCTTCAAAAAAGGCTAATTCTTTACCAATTGCTTCATCAGAAACGGTCCCAATATGTTCGCCACCCACTTTAACGGACAAAGCTTTGCGGTTCAACCGGAAGCCGTGACAAGTTTGGCACGTTAATTCGGTCATGTATTTGCGCATGACGTCGCGGGTAAAGTCACTGTTCGTTTCATGGTAACGGCGGTCAACATTATTGATGACCCCTTCAAAGACGGCATCGACATCGCGGACCCCACCAAAATCATTTTGATAATGGAAATGGAATTCTTTACCGTTTGAGCCGTATAAGACCGTTTGCTGGTCTTCTTTTGACAAGTTTTCATACGGCACGTCTAACGGAATATCAAGTTGTTCGCAGGCTTGCTTCAACATTTCGGGATAGTATTGCGAACTGATAGGATTCCAAGGCGCGAGCGCCCCTTCCGCCAACGTCAACGTTTTGTCAGGGACGACTAAATCTTCGTCGACTTCCAGCTTAACGCCTAACCCTTCACATTCAGGACAAGCCCCTTGTGGCGCGTTAAATGAGAACAAACGTGGTTCCAATTCGCCCACCGTAAACCCACAAATGGGACATGCATAATGTTCAGAAAACAGAATTGGTTCGCCACCAATAACATCGGCAATCGCATAACCACCACTTAACCGCAAAGCTGCTTCAAAAGAATCAAATAGCCGTGAGCGGTCGCCTGATTTGACGACGATCCGGTCAATAACGATTTCAATCGTATGGCGTTGATTCTTGTTCAAGTCAAAGTCTTCACTAATATCGTGAATATCGCCATCAACGCGCACGCGGACAAAGCCTTCGCGTTTAATCTTTTCGAAGACTTTTTTATGTTCGCCCTTCTTTTGACGGACGATTGGTGACAAAATTTGTAACTTCGTCCGTTCCGGCAGCTTTTGGACCCGGTCAACCATTTGTTCAACGGTTTGACTCGCAATTGGCGTCCCATCGTTGGGACAAATTGGTTGACCAACCCGGGCCCACAAGAGCCGCAAGTAATCATTGATTTCAGTGACCGTCCCGACCGTTGACCGCGGGTTTTTCGAGGTCGTCTTTTGGTCGATCGAAATCGCAGGACTAAGCCCGTCAATCGAATCCACATCGGGCTTTTGCATTTGGCCTAAGAACTGCCGGGCATACGCTGACAGACTTTCAACATAACGGCGTTGACCTTCCGCATACAAAGTATCAAACGCCAAGGAACTCTTACCAGAACCGGAAAGTCCCGTAATGACGACCAATTTATTCCGCGGAATGGTCACATCAATATCTTTTAAGTTATGGGCCCGCGCCCCATGAATGACAATTTTATCGTTTGCCAAGAAAATTCCTCCTAGCTAATTTGGGCTTTTAATTCCATGACCGTATCCCGCAAGGTCGCAGCTTGTTCGAAATCAAGTTTCTTGGCAGCGGTCTTCATCTGTTCTTCGAGCTTACTAATCATGTCTAATTGTTGTTCGTGCGTCATATCGTCAAAGTCTTCTTCGAGGAAGTCATCTTTTTTGCCGGTATCCTCATTTTGTTTGGTCGAGGCAATCAAGTCTGGAATCGACTTCTTGATGGTATGCGGCGTAATATGATGGTCTTCATTATATTGAATCTGAATCTTCCGCCGGCGTGCGGTTTCGTCAATCGCAGCTTGCATCGAATCGGTCGTTGAATCAGCATACATAATAACCGACCCGTGTTCGTTACGCGCCGCCCGACCAATCGTTTGAATTAAGGAACGTTCATTACGCAAGAAGCCTTCCTTATCCGCATCCAAGATGGCAACTAAGGAAACTTCCGGCACATCAATCCCTTCCCGTAACAAGTTGATGCCGACTAACACGTCGAACTTACCGAGGCGCAAGTCCCGAATAATCTTGGTCCGCTCCAACGTCTTAATATCACTATGCAAATAACGGACCTTAATCCCTAAGTCTTTCATATAATCCGTTAAATCTTCGGACATTTTCTTCGTTAACGTTGTCACAAAGACCCGCTCATTACGTTCAATCCGCGCATTGATTTCACCAACCAAGTCATCAATCTGCCCCATAATCGGCCGGACTTCAATCGTTGGATCAAGTAAACCAGTTGGCCGAATGATTTGTTGGACAACGTTTTTCGTTCGGTCCATTTCGTATGGGCCGGGCGTCGCCGACATGTAGACAATTTGATTGACGTGTTTTTCAAATTCTTCTAGTTTAAGTGGCCGGTTATCTAGCGCACTTGGCAACCGGAAACCGTAGTCGACTAACATTTGTTTCCGTGAACGGTCCCCGTTATACATCCCGCGAACTTGAGGCATCGTGACGTGGGATTCATCGACGACCATTAAGAAATCTTTCGGGAAGAAATCAAGCAAGGTATATGGCGGTTCGCCAGGTTTACGCCCATCCATGAACCGTGAGTAGTTTTCAATCCCACTCGTATAACCCATTTCCCGTAACATTTCAATATCGTAAGTGGTCCGTTGTTTTAACCGTTGGGCTTCTAATAACTTACCATCGTCGGTCAATTCTTTTAGCCGACCATCTAATTCATTTTCAATCCCGTTAATGGCGTGTTCCATAATATCGTCATTCGTCATAAAGTGGGTCGCTGGGAAAATGGCCACATGATCACGGTCACCAACCACTTCACCAGTCAAGGCGTCAATTTCACGAATTCGGTCAATTTCGTCACCGAAGAATTCGACCCGTAACGCGTGGTCATCCCGTGATGCCGGGAAAATTTCGACGACATCGCCATGCACCCGAAAACGGCCCCGTTGAAAGTCAATGTCATTGCGGTCGAATTGAATATCAACTAATTTACGTAATAAGTCATTGCGGTCAATTTCCATTCCGACCCGCAATGAAACAACGTGGTCTTTATATTCAGTCGGATCCCCTAAACCAAAAATACTGGAAACGGAAGCGACGACAATCACGTCATTACGTTCAAGTAACGAACTCGTGGCGGAATGTCGGAGCTTATCGATTTCGTCGTTAATCGCGGAATCCTTTTCGATATACGTATCACTAGAAGGCACATACGCTTCTGGTTGATAGTAATCATAGTAACTAACAAAGTATTCGACCGCGTTATTCGGGAAGAACTTCTTAAACTCACCATATAATTGGCCGGCTAAAGTTTTGTTATGCGATAAAATCAGCGTCGGCTTGTTTTGTTGGGCAATCACATTCGAAATCGTGAACGTCTTCCCGGTCCCGGTTGCCCCGAGTAAAATCTGTTCTTTTTCGCCTGCGTCTAAGCCGGCCGTTAACTTCTGAATCGCTTGGGGCTGGTCCCCCGTTGGCTGGTAGTCTGAGACTAAGTCAAACTTGTTATTATCGACTCGATCAATCAAAAGCGATTCCTCCTTTTTTATACTTACATGGGGGTAGGCCCTCATATTTTTATTGCTGGAACGTGTGAATTAAAGCTGCGACCTGTGCGGGCTACGCTAATCAGTCACTGCCAAGACCGCAGCCACTGACCAGCTAGGCCATGCTCGGTCGCAACCCGCTTTAATTCACACTCCATAAAAAATAGGCAAGCCACCGCTTCCCTATCGTTTAAATCGCTATTTATTTTAGCACATCGAACATACTTTCGCTATTAATTGGATTGGTCCGCGGCTGGTAAGATGTTACGGGTCAATTCTTGGAGTTTTTCTTGGTTCGTGAACGGTTCCGCTAACATTTCTGGTAAAACTGATTTCAAGAAATATTGGACACTGGCCATGGCTTTGAACGCCACAATGGTCCGTAAGCTTTCTTGGTAAATGTCAGTAAAGACCGGTTCCGGATTACCTTTTTGAATTTCACCGAATGATTCATATAATAAGTCGATTTTATCCGCTACTGATAGGATCTGACCTTCCAACGTGTCGTCCTTACCTTCGGATAACCGCCGCGAATAAGCGGCCCGAAACTCAGCTGGGATTTCGTTTTGGACAAAGTTTTGCGATAACTTGTGCTCCACATCCGCTAACATTTCGCGGAGTTGCGTCGTCGCGTATTTAACGGGCGTTTTAATATCGCCGATAAAGCGTTCGTTATAGTCGTGATTTAATGACTTTTCATAAAGCGCCCGCCAATTAACCGTTTGGCCCGCATTCTCTTCCACGTCCCCTAAAAATTGCGCAATTTCAGCCACCTTAAATGAATGCGCCGCGACCGAATGGTTCTGATATTTGAAAAATCCGGGCGCCCGTTGAATCGTTTCTAAATTACTTAGACTTTGTAAATATTGATGCATACCCATTGTGCGTCACCGTCCTATTCCTAAATTTGATATAGTGTACCAAAAATTGGCCTATCAAGGCAATTGAAATCGTTTAAACCGTCTTCGAATATTGGCCTCAACTAACTTGAGATTATTATCTGAATAACAAAAACAGAGACCACTGAATTAGTGATCCCTAATGATATTTCTTCAAAAGAGGCTGTGACATAAGTCTCTAAATTTAAAGCTGGTGAAGTGAAATCTTCGG
>NZ_AYGX02000065.1 GCF_000498955.2 Lactiplantibacillus fabifermentans DSM 21115
TGCATGGCAACGTCCTACCCTCGCAGGGAGCGATCCCCCAACTACTATCGGCGCTAAGAAGCTTAACTTCTGTGTTCGACATGGGAACAGGTGTATCCTTCTTGCCATCATCGCCACACTATTGAGAAACTTGTATCTCTCAAAACTAGATAATATCAAATAACTTTCATGCAGAACCTGAACACCATTTACTTGGTTAAGTCCTCGACCGATTAGTATTAGTCCGCTTCATGCGTCACCGCACTTCCACTTCTAACCTATCTACCTGATCATCTTTCAGGGGTCTTACTTCCATATAGGAATGGGAAATCTCATCTCGAGGTCTGTTTCACACTTAGATGCTTTCAGCGTTTATCAGATCCGTACGTAGCTACCCAGCAATGCGCCTGGCGGCACAACTGGTACACCAGAGGTACGTCCATCCCGGTCCTCTCGTACTAAGGACAGCTCCTCTCAAATTTCCTACGCCCGCGACGGATAGGGACCGAACTGTCTCACGACGTTCTGAACCCAGCTCGCGTACCGCTTTAATGGGCGAACAGCCCAACCCTTGGGACCGACTACAGCCCCAGGATGCGATGAGCCGACATCGAGGTGCCAAACCTCCCCGTCGATGTGGACTCTTGGGGGAGATAAGCCTGTTATCCCCAGGGTAGCTTTTATCCGTTGAGCGATGGCCCTTCCATACGGTACCACCGGATCACTAAGCCCGACTTTCGTCCCTGCTCGACCTGTCTGTCTCGCAGTCAAGCTCCCTTGTGCCTTTACACTCTGCGAATGATTTCCAACCATTCTGAGGGAACCTTTGGGCGCCTCCGTTACTTTTTAGGAGGCGACCGCCCCAGTCAAACTGCCCACCTGACACTGTCTCCCGCCACGATAAGTGGCGCGGGTTAGAGTGGTCATACAGCGAGGGTAGTATCCCACCAACGCCTCCACCGAAACTAGCGTTCCGGTTTCTATGGCTCCTACCTATCCTGTACAAGCTGTACAAACACTCAATATCAAGCTACAGTAAAGCTCCATGGGGTCTTTCCGTCCTGTCGCGGGTAGTCCGCATCTTCACGGACAATATAATTTCACCGAGTCTCTCGTTGAGACAGTGCCCAGATCGTTACGCCTTTCGTGCGGGTCGGAACTTACCCGACAAGGAATTTCGCTACCTTAGGACCGTTATAGTTACGGCCGCCGTTTACTGGGGCTTCAATTCTGAGCTTCGCCGAAGCTAACCCATCCTTTTAACCTTCCAGCACCGGGCAGGCGTCAGCCCCTATACGTCATCTTACGATTTTGCAGAGACCTGTGTTTTTGATAAACAGTCGCCTGGGCCTATTCACTGCGGCTGATCTTGCGATCAGCACCCCTTCTCCCGAAGTTACGGGGTCATTTTGCCGAGTTCCTTAACGAGAGTTCACTCGCTCACCTTAGGATTCTCTCCTCGACTACCTGTGTTGGTTTGCGGTACGGGCAGTTAAATACTCACTAGAAGCTTTTCTCGGCAGTGTGACATCAGACGCTTCGCTACTAAATTTCGCTCCTCATCACAGCTTGTCCTTAAAGTGAAAAGCATTTGACTCTTCACAAGACTTACTGCTTGAACATTCTAATCCAACAGAATGCACATCTTAGCCTCCTGCGTCCCTCCATCGTTCAAACGCATTTAACTGGTACAGGAATCTCAACCTGTTATCCATCGTCTACGCCTCTCGGCCTCGACTTAGGTCCCGACTAACCCTGGGAGGACGAGCCTTCCCCAGGAAACCTTAGTCATTCGGTGGATAGGATTCTCACCTATCTTTCGCTACTCATACCGGCATTCTCACTTCTAAGCGCTCCACATGTCCTCACGATCATGCTTCACCGCCCTTAGAACGCTCTCCTATCACGTGACCTAATGGTCACATCCACAGTTTCGGTAGTATACTTAGCCCCGGTACATTTTCGGCGCAGAATCACTCGACTAGTGAGCTATTACGCACTCTTTAAATGGTGGCTGCTTCTGAGCCAACATCCTAGTTGTCTGTGCAACTCCACATCCTTTTCCACTTAGTATACATTTAGGGACCTTAACTGGTGATCTGGGCTGTTCCCCTTTCGACGGTGGATCTTATCACTCATCGTCTGACTCCCGGATATGAATCAATGGCATTCGGAGTTTATCTGAATTCAGTAACCCAAGACGGGCCCCTAGTCCAAATAGTGCTCTACCTCCATGATCCTTCATCCGAGGCTAGCCCTAAAGCTATTTCGGAGAGAACCAGCTATCTCCAAGTTCGTTTGGAATTTCACCGCTATCCACACCTCATCCCAGCAATTTTCAACTTACACGGGTTCGGTCCTCCAGTGCGTTTTACCGCACCTTCAACCTGGACATGGATAGGTCACCTGGTTTCGGGTCTACAACCTCGTACTAAAATCGCCCATTTCAGACTCGCTTTCGCTACGGCTCCGACTTTTAAGTCTTAACCTTGCACGGGATCGTAACTCGCCGGTTCATTCTACAAAAGGCACGCCATCACGCATTAACGCGCTCTGACTTATTGTAGGCACATGGTTTCAGGAACTATTTCACTCCCCTCCCGGGGTGCTTTTCACCTTTCCCTCACGGTACTGGTTCACTATCGGTCACTAGGTAGTATTTAGCCTTGGGAGATGGTCCTCCCGGATTCCGACGGAATTTCACGTGTTCCGCCGTACTCAGGATCCTGAACTGAGAGAATTTGATTTAATCTACTGGGCTATCACCATCTATGGCGGATTTTCCCAAATCCTTCGACTATCAAGTTCTTTGGTAACTCAAATGTTCAGTCCTACAACCCCAAAGAGCAAGCTCTTTGGTTTGGGCTGTTCCCCGTTCGCTCGCCGCTACTTAGGGAATCGAAATTTCTTTATATTCCTGCTGCTAATGAGATGTTTCAGTTCACAGCGTTTACCTCCAACTAGACTATGAATTCATCTAGTGGTAACAGTTGATTAAAACTGCTGGGTTGCCCCATTCGGAAATCTCCGGATCATAGCTTACGTACAGCTCCCCGAAGCATATCGGTGTTAGTCCCGTCCTTCATCGGCTCCTAGTGCCAAGGCATTCACCATGCGCCCTTGTTAACTTAACCTTATTTCCTAACGGAAATACGATTAATTGAGTTTAGCGATTAAACTTCTTTTAAAAAACTCAAAAAACGCGGTGTTCTCGGTTTCATTATGAAAAATTATATATTTGATATTATCTAGTTTTCAAAGAACAAGTTT
>NZ_AYGX02000066.1 GCF_000498955.2 Lactiplantibacillus fabifermentans DSM 21115
AGGTTATGCTGAACAATTTGTCCAAAAATTCGGATTAAATTTGCAATCTACCACAAGCCAATTAGTAACTTAGAAATTCACTCCAATTTATGGGGTTCACTTCATTCTAAAAGGAGCTGGTCTTTTTGTACAAATAACGTTCGAATTAATTTTACAATCTAATTTATTAGTTGTTCCACGACTTGCAATATTTCTTTGGGCTAGCCAATGTTCATACATTCCATTTAATTGGGCCAATGGGATCTTAGAATTTTCATCTGGTACTAAACATTGCTTTACAAACATTGTAACTGGATGGTTAAACAGTAGATAACGATCTTTGGCTTCCAACATACTGTCCGACTGCGTAAAACGATAATTATTTGCGCGTAAGCGCTTTAACCCTTCAATGGCCCAGTTAAGAATTCCAGGTAATTCAGTAGCTAATTTTTGCGTTAAATCCGGATCTTGCATCTGTTTCGGGACTTGATAATTAAAAGGTAAGATATTCAAGCGCCGACTAAATCCCATGGTCATATCACTAGTTGTCGGTAAATTATTGGTGGCAAAGATTAATTTTACCTTTAAGATGGTCGAATATTGCTGTTGGTTTTTAGCATCAATTTGAACTGGGTTTCCACCGGTGATGCTTTTTAGATTCTTAGTTTCAAACTTTACTGCGGCCCCTTCATTACTAATATTTGCCCGCATTCCTACCAATGGGGCCAGTCCAAACGTGCTATCCAACGTCTCTAAGCTTGCACTAGAGACGTATATTGGATTAAGTAAGCGCGTCATCAAATCCAGATAAACTGACTTACCATTTCTACCAGCACCATAAATTATCAAGAATACGTGGGCACTATAATTGGGATCCAACAAATAACCAGAAAACTCTTGAACAAAGGCTTGTTTATCTTTGTCTGATAGATTTGTATCTAAGAAGGCCTTGAACTGTGGGCAATCCGCCAATGCATTATATTTGACGTCTGAATGAACTAAGACCAACTTCTTAGGGTCAGCCGCCCCACCATCCCCTAGTGTTCTTAAATCAATCAATTTACCTCCAAAGCACGCGTACGTCTTATCAAATTCCTCTAGAGCAATCGGCCGTAGGGAACGCTCAACCAATTTGATTACTCGGGTTTCCGATTGGCTATTCCAGCTATCAGGTTTGATGGTGTTCATGATTGCCGCGATAGCCTTTGCCAAGATCTGAGTCTGATTAACATATTGATAAATTTTCAAATGCCAATTATAAATTAATAGATTCAGCGAGTCTTGTAGTTGTACAAAAGAAAACACTTTCAGCAACAGTTTCGATAACCCTTCGTGGTTCAAATTAATTTTGTCATTTTTTCCGATAAACACATGAGCGCTTTTTTGAAGAAGCATTACCCCAAACGTTTCTATAGTTGCCTGGATTTGTGCAGATGTCGGTACCTTATTTACAGTTACCTGGGTAGAACCCAGGTAAGCCGTCCAGGCCTTGTACAAGGCTTGACCCATAAAGCTAAATTTTTTTATAAAGAGTTGTGGGTCTACGCGAACCTTCCTATACTCCGCTAAATTAATTGAATCACCAACTGAATTAATAAACTCTGGATTTAACTGTGGATTTACAAAGTCATTAATGTAGTTCAGCTTTTGATTGCTCAAAGACTGATTCTTTTTCATTATTCTTCATCCTTTCCTTGTTGTTCTAAAGAAACCTTATTATCAGAATCTTCAAACGGCTCTTCAAATGGATTTCCAAATGAATCTTCCGAGGAAGGATTCTCCTTTAAGGCTTGAGCTAGTGGGCCACATGTTGTTTATCAATGTATTCACCGTCCCATTGCCAATCACGAGTCTGAATGTTTTCGTAGCCGCGATAACTATGGTATTGAATTCCCACAGAACATGGGATATTATGCCATTCATCCAAAGAAAGCTGCCCTTTATCCGTGTACGGATACATAGACCCCACAAATGCTTGGAGCCGCTGGTCTGACCCAGAGAAGAAACGATCACGTACTTGGCGGCCTGCCACCGTAAATTCCGCGTCAACGTACTTCAACTGATCAATGTCATTCTCGTCATACTTTAAAGTGATTTTATTTAAAACACAGTTTGAATAGTTCTTTTCTTCTAAAGCCATTACCTTATTTAAATCAAAAATATTTTTCATTACGCATATCCTCCTAAAATTGTTGCTTCTAACAAGTTACTAGCCGGTAATGCCATCCCAAGACTTCTTGTAGCCTGGACAAAGCCATCCTGAATAATTGCTTTAATTTCGTCAACTTCATCAAAACAGCACAAGCAAATAAATTCATCATGTATAACATTGACCACTTTAACCTTGTCATTAATCTGTGTCATCACTTGCTTCATAAGCATGGATGTAGCCGATTGCACGGGTAAGTTTTGTTTCGATGAGCTTTGCATCCAGGTTGGGCCTATCCGTGGCTCTACATTTGTTGGCTGTAAAGCGTAATATAGGACGTCTCCATCTCTAAAGCTATCTACTAACGACATTAGTTGTGGATATAACGTCGTTAACAGTTCACTTGGGGCTTGAATTATACGCATATTGCTTTTCGTAATAATTTTATCAAGCTTGCTTTTTCCGGCACCGTATAAGAATGCATATACCAGGCTTTTTCCAAGCTTCCGCTCTGTATCGGTGACTTCCCGTTCTGGAATCCCTAATAATCTACTAGTAAAATATTTATGAATATCGATCCCATTTTGAAATTGCCCTAATAGTCTCGTCGCTTGTGCTGCCCCTGCTAAAAGGCGTAGTTCGATCTGATTGGCATCCAGACTCAGGTATACACCTGGCTTACCGCGTACCCTAGGTGCACGATAGCATTGGCGCATTTCCTTAGGTAAGGCCGCCATCGCCAAATTTCTTGCCGTAAATCGACCAGAGTACGAGGAGTATCCATTCCAAGCACCGGATAGCGATACCTCGCCATCCCGATTTTGAAACTTGCTCAGTTTACTCCATTGAAAGATTTTCATATCAAGATTTTTCTTTTGTAATAGTAACTTGATAATCGGGGCATCGTTACGATGCTCAATCAACCATTGAAAATTCAAACTCGGAATACAGACCCCTTTACGTCTTGCATGTTCAACAATTTGATCATCTTCCCTTGCAGAATACATCCCAATTCCGAGCTGTTCCTGGATTTTCGATAATACTAACTGTCTCGCATTCAACCATGATTTCATCCCAATCGTCGCCCATTTCTTATAATCAAGAATAATAGCCTCATGATTTAGCTGTTGAATGATTGGTTCAGCCAAGGTTTGCACGTACAATGCTTTACCCATACCAATAGAATTTATATAATTAGTCCAACTCTGAGAAGTATACTTGCTACCATCAAAATTCTCGGGTAAGAACCCCAAACGCTTTAAAGTCGGTAGCGGCAATGTACCTACATTTTCTTCCGACTTATTCATTTTGCCATCCATCATCAAAGGAATTTTCGTCAAGGAACGGTGGGATGTCATAATAACCGTTTTCAAGGTCATCCTCGACTTCACAATCATTCTTGAACCGGGCATCAAACACAAAATCAATTAATCGATTATCAAAATCACCATCTTGATCCATTACCTTACGGGTAATAAAAATTCCTGATCGTGAAACCAAATGATTAAAACATACGATGTTATCCCCGTCTTCTGACTGATAACCAAATTGAGGATAAAAAATTCGATACATTTCTCGGCTATTTTTCAAGGAAATATAGGCATGAATCACTTGTTTTGAATCATCGGGCAGGCAATAAATGACTAATGTCTCATCCCTTACCAACACACGTGTAACTTCTGCGTGCGTGTATACGTTCGCAACGGGCAATTCATTCGAGAATTGCATCACAATGTGACCAGCAGAATTTGTAATTTGGGTATCCATCTTCATTAAGAATCCCTCTTTTAATGTAGTTTAATTACCTTACGGATCATAATCTAACTAATAGTTAGATGTACGACTAATTACTAATCTTAGACATCGAGTGAAACGACGCCACCAAAGTTAACGGTTTTACTTTGCTGATTACACCAACAAAGGTAGCGTTAACTTTTAACCGGTTAAAAAACTATCAATTAGTCTCCGTGTTTATTTAGCTTTCAAAGAACCGTGGGCCACAACTAGTTCAGCGACAAATGAGTGACCGACGCTAGCTCTTCCCTCCCATTTATACCTACAAAATCAAGCCTGAATGATAGACAGTTACACAGGCATTCCTGGGAACAAAATTAAATATATCAAATGAAAAATCTTTTCCTGTTCCCAGTTTTTAAAAATCAGGTAAAAAAAAAGCTCAGAACCGGTATAAATGGCCTAAGCAAAAAAATTAATTATTTTTAGAAACTATACTTCGAATTGTTAAATCAAGTGAAACACTCACAACCTACTCTCAAACAGTAGTCTAGCTAATCAACGTTTGGCAGGACGTCCATGGTTGATTGGTAGCCAAGCCTCTGCCGTTGGCGTTGGTTCAAAACCATCTTGGGTAGCTTAAATTCCAGTGATGGTCAAGGCTCGTGGCTTTGAAACGTTTTGATCAATAGCTATCAATTACGTCTTAAAGTGCGATGACAGGTCTCGGCATGATATTCTCCAATCTTAATAATGACTTTCTAGCGACTAATCTCTTCAGTTAAAGGCCGATGACTGATCTGATTCGCTAGCAACTCGTTTGCCCTTCACCAAATCGCCTTTCCAATAGCTGACTTCAGTATGCTTGTTAGTAGTGGCTGAATGTTTCTCCGATGGCTCATATTCACGCGGTATTGAGTATTGTGAACCGACTTTCCCCAGCCTTTGGGAACTCACTATTAGCTTTAACCGTACTTCATCAATGTAGCGATAGACAGTGCCGAGGACAAGGTATATTTTAGAGCGATTAATCCTAAACTAATAACCGAAAAAGATGATACTGTGGACCTGTGGCTTTCAGGGCAATTTCATCACCAATTGTTAGAAGAATTCCGAGACTTTTATCAACCAACTGATTGCATGACAAACTCCACGATGATTGTCATAAGTTACTTGGCCAGTATCTGCAAAGTGGGCTTCATAGATTCGTGACCAATCATATCAAGATAATTGGTCACGAAGACATTTCTTTCTTAGTTCGCGGATGATTAACGAACAGGTCTCCATGATCTTTTGATTTAGTTTTTTAGGTATTGCACTTAAATCTAAGTCCAAAAAACTCAATTGCTTCAAAAGGTCGCATAACTATAATT
This sequence comes from Lactiplantibacillus fabifermentans DSM 21115, assembly GCF_000498955.2. GTDB lineage: Bacteria > Bacillota > Bacilli > Lactobacillales > Lactobacillaceae > Lactiplantibacillus > Lactiplantibacillus fabifermentans. Next base: position 5,236 of record NZ_AYGX02000066.1, read on the forward strand.
CATGCACCCTTTTGATAATCTTTTTTAATTCTAATTGGGATTTAATCGGTAGATAATCTACATTTATTCTCTCGAGTTTACTAATACTGTCTTTTAGTTGATTCTGCGTGGGTAATAAAATATTGACAGCGCGGCTAATTGAAGCGCCATCATCAGCTTGAGGATAAAATGAATTAATAATAATCTGCTTAGCATCATCAAGTTGTAATTTAGGCCCCCCAATACTATACACTGGGTTTTTAACTCTATTTTCCATCGTTCTAAATGTCACCGGAAAATTAGCTCTATCGAAAATCTCGTCCCAACTTAACATTTCATGATGTACTGAAAAATATAATGCCTCAACTAGATCAAGAACGTGCCTTTTAACATCGTTGAATTGCGTCCTGGCATCATCGGGTAGGTCAACAATGATTTGCTTTAACGCATTCCGGTGGTGGTAATCAATCGTCTCTCTTTCAACTGCAGTGAGTAAGGCTTCAATGTTTTTGGGCTTCGCAGTTCCCACTTTTATTGGCTTAAATTCATGATATGCATAATATCTATAACTAACTAAAATGGCCCACAAAGCAAGTACAGTTTCGGTAGGCCATTCGTACTCTCGTGTTTCATGATTCAATCCCTTATTATTTGAACTCTTGTTATTTGAATTCTCATTATCTTTCAAATAATCATCTAAAAATCCGTTTCCCTTACTATGCAGCCAGAAGCTTTCATCATTGATAGCTTTTTTAAATATCGCACTTTTAATTATGGTTTCTTTTTTCGGATCTTTGCCTAGGCTTGCATACTTAGGCTTTTCCACTTTTGCTCTTTTTTTATCCGCATATGGAGGAATTGGACTACTCTCAAGCAATTCGGCTAACGAAATTTTCATAAATAAAATCCTCAGTTTTATATTGATTTTCTATTATTAGAATAGCATTAATCTTAACATCTATTATTAACAAACAAGAACGGAATAATCCGTCCTCCAATAAATCGTTATTTGCTAACCACGTGATCTTCATCCAACATGTACTGAAACGCAACTTCACCAGTCAACAAGTTGGCTTTAAACAGCCCTTGATTGCCGTTATTTTCATCGCCCATGACCACGAAGTACGTGGCCCCTTCATCAACAACATGTTGGAAGCTCAAATAATTCCCCTTAAACCCTTGTTTCCGGAACAACCCAATAATCCGAATCATTTCACGTTGTGTTACTTCGTTTGCTGAAACTTTTTCACTCATTATTTGTAACTCCAATTCTCTTTTTTAATCTTATCTTGCCGTTTTAGTGCTGGCTTATTACCCGCCACTACGTAACTATCGGTCAGCGGAGTGGCCCACCAACCGTTAAAACCTAGGCCCATCGACTGGGAAATTTGTAGACCCGCGTCTTGAAAGACCTGACCATATTCGTTAATGTTGCGCCCTGTATCAATGATCATGATGTGACCACTCGGCTTTAACACTCGGATGGCTTCTTTGACCGCATTGATCCGGGCCTGTTCATTTTTGACATTATGGATGGCAAACTGGGCGTCACCACGTCAAAACTCGCGTCGGGGAAGTTCAACTTGGTCATATCACCCGTCACCAAGTTAACCCTGTCAGTTAGTCCTAAATCATCCACATTTTTTTGTGTGACGGCCATCTTGTTATGTGACTGGTCCCGCGACAACCACAAATCTAAACCCGTTACTTTGCCAGCCGGACCCAATTGTTTGGCGATTCGGGTTAATAATGCTCCCCGGCCACAGCCTAAGTCTAAGACCTGACTGTCAGGCTTCAGGTTCAAGTGGCGAATCGCTTCATCAAATATTTTGTACTTTCCGCGCGTTGTGATGCGTAAAAAGACTAACGCACCCAGCAACAAGATAATCCCGATGGTCAGCTCAATGCCAATCGGGTAATTCCACCGATTCACGTACGTGTGCCACAGTAAACTCACCCCGAACACGGCGTAAATCAGCAATGCGAACGGCGCATCGACCCCGTACCTTTTAATATTCATCCAACTTTGTCCCCTTTAAAAATCCCCGCTTTACAATCCCCACGTTTAACCGGGGGGACTGGGGGACTAAGGGGGTGTACTTTGAACTTACCCGCTTATCTCCTACTTCTTAATCACTGTTTTACTAGGTAGTGTCCATTTAGCGTCCACTACCAACGCTTCATTAATTTAACTTATTATCAGCCGCTTGATAAAGCATCCCAAAGCCTTCAAGTAATTCTTCACCAAGTCTGATTATAATTGATTTTATCTAAATATATAAGGCCGGTTACTTTCTGAAACCCCAAGCTTAGCTTTCATAATGACAACCAGCGTCCGTTTGGCGTCCATTTGTCACCAAATGCCAACATCATCAGACGTTATCGGACCTCAGCGCCCAAAAAAGCACTCCCCTGAGACAGCGGAGTGCTCCAAAAAACTAGTAAATAACTATTAAATTATTTGCCTAACTTTTCCTTACCAAGAACCTTTAACTTTTCATCAAAGTCATAGACAACTGGTTCACCAGTAGCCATTTCAAGATCCATGATATCATCATCACTGATTTGTTCGATGTACTTGCTTAAGGCACGTAATGAGTTACCGTGGGCAGCAATGATTACATTCTTGCCATCTAATAACTTAGGTGCGATTTGGTCTTCCCAGAAAGGCATTACACGTTCCAAGGTAACCTTTAAGTTTTCGCCACCAGGGACGATGTTAGGGTCTAAGTCAGCATAACGACGATCGTTAACAGCTGAACCTTCATCATCAGCACTCAATAATGGAGGTAAAACGTCATATGAACGACGCCAGATATGAACTTGGTCGTCACCGTATTTTTCAGCGGTTTCCTTCTTGTTCAAACCTTGTAAAGCACCGTAATGACGTTCGTTTAAGCGCCACGTCTTGGTTTCTGGAATCCATAATTGGTCAGATTCTTCAAGAACATAGTGCAACGTCTTGATGGCACGAGTCAAAACTGAAGTGAAGGCATAGTCGAATAATAAGCCAGCTTCTTTAACTTTCTTACCAGCAGCCTTAGCTTCTTCAACACCCTTTTCACTTAAATCAACGTCAACCCAACCAGTAAATTGGTTAGATAAGTTCCATTCACTTTGACCGTGACGGATCAATACTAATTTTGCCATAGCAGTTAATGACCTCTTTCTAAAATTATTTACTCCACTTATTTTACACTGAAACCGCGAAAAATCAAAATATTATCGGGGTTTATTTTCAGAATCATGATGGGAATTTAAGTTCGTTTTCAAATGTAATTGTGGCTTCAAGCCATGAACCGGTTTCACACCGATAATATCTAAAATAAAGTTAAAAATTGGCACGCCGACAATCAAGCCCCAAACGCCAAATAGTCGTTCGCCAACTAATAATACAACAAAGGTGTAAAAAATTGGCAGTTCCGTGCGGCTCGACATGAACTTGGGATTCAAGACGTACGCTTCTAACGTATGGACAACCGCAATCATAATTAACATGTAAACGACGTAGCGGAAGCCACCGACCGAATACGCAATCAGGCTCAATGGGACGATGGAAATAATCACCCCGGCCACCGGAATTAAGCTCAACAAGAAAATCATTAAGCCTAAACTGATTAGTTGTGGCATTTGCAAGATACCCATGAAAGTCACGGTAATTACCGTGTTGACTAGGGCAATTAAGAACTGTGCTTCTAAAACGACCCCAAAACTGTTCACAAATTTCCGGGCGAAGTAGTAAACGTCTTGGAAAAACCAGCCAAAGGTACTCGTTAAAAAGCGCTTGGAGAACTCGCGCATTTGCCGATCTTCGACGGTGAAAAAGAAACTCAAAATAAACGATAAGAAAAACGTTAGCCCCATACTCCCAATATTAGTAATATATTGGAAAACAACGGTAATCCCACCTTTGAGTTGCTTTAAAATATCCGATTGTTGCAAGTACGAGGTCACCCACGTTAAGAGTTGGTTCGTATCATGGGTCGGATTCTGATAAAAACGATAGACCGATTCAAATGTTGAAAAGGTCTGCTTGATTAATTGCGGCATGTACGTCGTGACCGCGAAGTATATCCCGAGAATCACTAGCGCATAGACCACGCACACAATTAACGGCGCTGGTATTTTCACCCACTTGCGAATCGCGTGCACGAGTCGCGTGACTAAAAAGGTAAAAATAAACGTCAACAAAATGATACTCATCATACTTGAGGCCAAATAGAGCCCCACAACAATTAACGCCAACACACTGGCCCGCCGCAGCCGAACGTTGTGTACAAATTGTGACCAAACTTCCAAAATCCACACCCCTCTAACTATCCTTAGTTTTATTCTAACTGAAAGCCCCCGCAATAAAAATGAAAAAGCCGTCGCAATTACGAAAAAAACGTGTAAAGTTCATGGGCCTTGCCCAATAAACTTCACACGTTCGTTTAATTACACTAATATTCCATTATGAAAAATGCATTTTCAAACTTTCCAAACCAAGCGCTTGATGGATAATCTCGGAAGCCCCACCTAATAAGGCTGCTGACTGCACATTTTTGGTCGCAATGATGGGTACTTGCCGTGTTGGCGACGACATCTTGGCCGTCATATTCCGAATATCGGTCAATAATTGCGGCAAGATTTCTAAGACGGTCGTGTTTAAAACTACGACATCTGGCGCAAACGCGGTAGAAACATTGGCAACCACTTTGGACAAGTAATAAACAAAATCATCAAAGGCCTTAGTAACGGCTTCGTCATGATTAATATAATCATGTTTAACCGCCGTTAAGTCGAGCCGATCGACGTGCTTAATCGCTTTCAATTTGGCCCATAAAGCCGTTTCGGAAGCATACTCATTCGCTGATTCCATGTGGTTCTCCAAGTGGCGGTCTTCCAGTAAAGCCGTCCCCACTTCACCGGCTTCCCCTTCATGCCCGGAATATAACCGCGAGTCGGCTACAATGCCGGCATGGATTTCATCACGAACCACGATTGAAACGACGTTGTTAAAAATTTCATTGTCGTGGAAATCGCGTTCGAAAACGGCCGTTAAGTTGGCTTTCTTTTCGAGCATTACTGGAATCCGTAACTTATCTCGTAAATATTTCGCTAAATCAAAATGTGCTAAACACTTGATTGGCGTCTTTAAAATCTTGTTTTCGTAAATGATGCCATCCAGAGCAATTGCGACCCCCATCAAGCCATGGACGGTACCATAATCGTCAACGTTACGTAATTGATCTTCAATCAAATCAATCACGTCCGTTAACGTCATATCCGTAGTTTTGAAACTTTGGAAATGTAAAATTTTACCATTAAGACGTGAATACATTAATTTGACGGCATCAACTGATAAGTCAATGCTGGCGACAAACCCATAATTAACATTTAATTCGGCCATTACCGGTTTACGACCGCCATTTTTCGTGCTGACCCCACAGCCAATTTCCTTGATAAATTGGGCCCGGAGCAATTGATTATAAATGTCAGAAACGGTGACTTTGTTCAAACTTAAGTTCCGTGAGATTTGACTACGACTGATGGGTCCTTCGTTGATAACCTGTTGAAGGACTTGTTTTTCGTTAGTACTGCGCATGACATGTTTGTTAATAATCATCCTGCATTTCGGTGTCCGCAATCGTGATCGGATAACCTTTTCTTGCCGTCACCCATTAGTGGTTGACAGCGCTGCCATGATCCGGTCCACGACCGTCCACCTTAACCCCCTAATCTTGTTAATATTCTATAGCATCAAGCAAAAATAGTACACAAATTAGCCATATTTGTACTCATTTTGACATTAGGCCGGTAAAAAAATGCCCCAATGAATCTCAAACTGACTGCCCCCATGGTTCTAGTGCCATTTGAAGAACGAAAGCTATCCGTCCTTACTCCTATATTTATAACAGTTTTTATAAAAAAATCACCGATAAACACTTAAAATCAAGTGTTTTACCGGTGATTGTTAGGTATACTTCCATACCTCTATTAAAATCCTAATTATTGTTGTACCATCTTAGCGGCTTGCGCAATCGAGGTGTGTTCGTTGGCAGCCCGTTGAAGAATCGTTTGAATCTGGTCGTCGCTAAAGTTGCTAGCGTCCATACCTGATTGGTTCAATTCACTCCGCGTGGCTTGAATCTGTGCTTGACTGTAAGTCGTCGTGCCAGTGCCGGTCGTACTACTGTTCTTGGCAGCTTGGACGATAGAAATATGCTCATTAGCGGCCTTTTGCAAGATAGCTGAGATTTGGGCGTCCGTGTAACCACTGCCCCGCATGCCAGCTTCCGTTAATTCTTCGCGCGTGGCGCTAATTTGACTACTGCTGTAGTTGCTAGTACCGCTCGACGCACTCGTACTGCTATCGGCGTTACTATCTGCTGTTGAACTGCTGCTGTTCGCATCGCTACTACTGCTACTATCCCGGTTGGCCTTGGAATCACTAGTCCCGGCATTGCCACTAGCTGTGTTGGCACTAGCAGCACTTTGCGCATCGTTACTAATGACCGGCGTCGAGCCAGTCAAGGCCTTCAAAGCCGCATTATTTTGCTTTTGTAACGACTTGGCTTTCTTATAAATATCACTATAATATGATTCACTAATTTGTTTGCTTTGGAATAACACGGTCAAAACACCGTTAGAATCCGTAAATTCATTAGCTTTGTTCAATGCCAACGCTTTGTTGTACTTCGTATTGTAACTATCACGTTTGGCCACAATTGTTTTGATCAGGGACAATTGTGCTTTCGCGCGACTAACTAAAACGCTCGAACCATTCTTAATATTTTTTACCGTTGTATATTTGCGCTTGGCGGTTGAAAATTCCCGGTCTTTCAAGGCCTGGTTACCGTCAACGTATGCTTGGGTCTGGGATAAATACCGTTGCGCACTAGTATCATTAGCCTTCGTACGGCTAGCATGCGTAAAGTCCATCACGGCTTGCGAGTACTGTTTAGCTTGCACCGCTTGCTTCCCCGCCGTCATATCCGCCGAATATGACTTGGCTTGGACTTGGTAGCGCGTATATGAATAACCACCTACACCAACAGCCACAATGACGACAATAATTGCCCATATCCATTTTTTCACAATTGACACCCCCCACTACTTGATTATTACATTATACCATGTTTACTGGAAAAGCCGTGGTGCATTGTGCTTACAAAACTGTTTTCATAAGCGTATAATGGCTAGTGTATTTTACGAAGAAAGGATCCTTTATTGTAATGCTAGAAAAGACTTTTTATCACACCCTTTTGAGCCACTCATTTAACATTCCCGTAAAAGTAAACTACTGGGATGGCAGTAGCGAAACTTATGGCGAAGGCACGCCAGAAGTAACGGTGACTTTCAAAGAAGCCGTTCCGATGCGTGAAATCACGCGGAACGCTTCAATCGCGTTAGGCGAAGCTTACATGGATGGTCGCATCGAAATTGAAGGTAGCATTCAAAAATTGATTGAATCTGCTTATGAATCTGCTGAAAGCTTTTTCAACAATTCGAAATTCAAGAAATTCATGCCGAAGCAATCCCATTCTGAAAAGAAGAGCCAACAAGATATCCAGAGTCATTATGACGTTGGTAACGACTTCTACGAAATGTGGTTAGATCCAACCTTGACGTACTCTTGTGCCTACTTCAAGTCTGACGAAGACACGTTGGAAGAAGCGCAAATCCACAAAGTTCACCATATTATCCAAAAGTTGAATCCGGAACCTGGGAAGACTTTATTAGATATCGGTTGTGGCTGGGGTACGTTAATGTTGACTGCCGCTAAAGAATACGATTTAAAGGTCGTCGGCATTACGTTATCACAAGAACAATACGACTTAGTTTCCAAACGAATCAAAGACGAAGGCTTAAGTGACGTCGCCGAAGTTCGTTTGGAAGACTATCGTGAATTAGGCGATGAAACCTTTGATTACATTACGAGTGTCGGCATGTTTGAACATGTTGGTAAAGATAACTTAGCAATGTATTTCGAACGTGTTAAGCATTACTTAAAAGACGATGGTGTGGCCTTATTACACGGAATTACCCGGCAACAAGGTGGCGCAACTAACGGTTGGTTAGATAAGTACATCTTCCCCGGTGGTTATGTGCCTGGGTTGACTGAAAACATTCAACACATCGTGGATTGTGGCTTACAAGTCGATGACATCGAACCATTACGGCGTCATTACCAACGGACCACTGAAATTTGGGACCGAAACTTCAACGCCAAGCGCGAAGCCATCGAAGAAAAGATGGGCGTCCGGTTCACGCGGATGTGGGACTTATATCTCCAAGCTTGTGCCGCTTCCTTCCAATCCGGGAACATTGATGTGATGCAGTTCCTCGTTTCTAAAGGGCCGTCACAACGGACTTTACCAATGACTCGCAAATATATGTTTGCTGACAATCGGGTCAAAGCGAACGCATAATAAAACAAAACTAAAGCTGTCAATGACTGTAATAGTCACTGGCAGCTTTTTTTACATATTGGGATAAACTGATGTTGCATCCGCAGAAAATCCCCAGAATTGTGGCAATTTATAACTGATTGCATACTCTAACAAAGTGTCGGTTTGAGTTGGCAAAAAGGTTTTCCGATATTGACAAATAAACATTTGCTGTTGTCCAACTGACTGAAAATTATCAAGTATCTTTTGATTATCAATTGATTTAGCTATGTTTTTTTGATGAAACGGTAATTTGTAAGGATCAATGTTAGAGTCATCACGTATTCGCTGATAGATCGAACTAAATTTCGACAAATCACTAATGTCATCACTATTAATATATTGACTGTTTAAGTAACTAATAGAATATTGACTAACAACATCACCAATATACCGTAATCGTATCACTTCTAAATAATGATTATTGGATGGCAAGCGCATCATCTTTAAAATATCGGCTTGATTATCAATTTTCGCTGAAAGAACTTTTACATTCTCACTTTTTTCTCCAGCCATATTCATATCGGTCAATAATACAATCCGGTGATGCGCTTCTTTAGCAACAAAAGTCCCCTTACCCTGAATCCGAGTGACTCGGTTCAGCTCTTGTAAAGTATTCAACACCTTGACTGCTGTCGTTGAACTCACATTAAAATTATGTGAAATCTCCTGTTCACTATAAAAACGTTCTCCCGGACTAAACCGTCCATGGTCCAATTGATCAATTAATTTATCCGCAATACTTTGATATTTTGGCATTCAGATTACCACATTTCTATTTTTTCAAGTCCACTTTTGCAATTCTAATTACCCAATCACGACCATACGAATAGCCATTGGCATCAATAGTCAGCGTTCCTCGCTGACTATCTTGCATAAAGTGAATTGGTTGTTGATTGTCCAACCAACTAATTTTTGTAATTTTATCATAAAATCCAACGAATGAGCGAAGATTACTGCCTTCGCCCCCTAGAACAACATTTTCATTACCAACAACACCCAAATCTTGAATAAACAAGTAACTATTATTTGAATCAGTCAGTACAAAATCACGGGGATGTCCATTACTTAAGCGCTCACTATCCGGTCGCGTCTTATAAAGTGCATCGTGTGCCATTGCCGTCCATTTTCCCAACAACTCCATGTACGACCGTTGAATTGGGATGATATTACCAGTGCCATCCAAGCCGATATTGACTAAAATATTTGCTCCCACATGTCGAGCATGAGCAACATTTTCTATTACTTCACGTGGTGATTTATAGTCTAAATCTTGGGTAGCATATCCCCAATGTTGATTTAAGGTCAATGACGTTTCACCCGCGACGTATTTACCATCGTTTTCACCATGATAAATCAAATCAGGTGTATGCCGTTCATAAGTAACCGCATCGATTTCTTGGTTGCTGATTTTACCGCGATTTTTCAGACCAGTATTATTAATAATCATCGCATCTGGTTGATAACGCCGAATAGTACCGTATAGTTCATCCAACTTCCAATTAGCTGTTTTCTTATTCCAATTACCATCAAACCAGAATCCACCCACCGGACCATAGTTTTTAGCTAAAATTTCAACTGATTTCCGCAAATACTCTAAATATGCATCAAAATCGTGTTCATAGAGCGGGCTATGCCAGTCATAAGTTGCCATATAGAAAAATGGTTTAATCCCATTTTTTCGACAAGCACTCACAAATTCAGAAATTAGATCCCGTTTAGCCGGACTATGCATAACATCAAAATCTGACAGTCCGTGAGTATCATATAAGAAAAAACCCTCATGATGTTTGGTAGTCAAGACAATATACTTAGCCCCCATCCGCTTGGCTTGAGCTACAATATCGTCAGCATTGAAATCACTAGCAGTAAATCTATCAATTAGTTGCTCATATTTTTGTTGATTACGCTCGTGAATATATTCAGTCCATTCACCGACGCTTAATTGCGAATACAATCCCCAATGGATAAATAACCCAATCCCCATATCTTCATATTGTTGAATACGTTTTAATGGTTGACTCATCATCTTACCTCCTAGGCATCTTTATAATGCCATGTTAACACATTAGCTGAAAAATATAACCTCTAAAATATTTTTAATTCTTTTTATCTCAATAAATGTATATCAGGCGCAATTAATGCATTATCACCGAAAATAATTAATTTGCAAGCGTTTACTTCAGGTGCTACAATCAAATCGTAAAGTTAAGTTAATACATTAAGTTAGAAAGTTGTGGTGATTAATGTGTTTGTTCTAACCAGTCATGGCGATTATGCAAAAGCAGCACTCGCCAGTTGCGAATTAATAACCGGTCCTCTCGATAACTTTTCCACCGTATCATTCAACGATCCAATGAGCGTCGATGATGTCGTACAACAATATCAGCAAATTTATGATAAGAATACGCAGTCTGAATTTATTATCATTGCAAATATTACTAACGGTACGCCAGCAAATGCTGCAAACATTTTCAAAGGAACCCATCCAGACGTCAAAATTTATGCTGGCTTGTCTTTGATGCTTATTTTGGCCCTAGCTACCGGAACCCCAATTGATGAGGCTTTTAAACAGAGTCTAGCAATGAGCGGACTAATTACTAACGAGCGAAAGGTGCCTGCCAGCTCAAAAGAAAACATCGACAAAACTTCAACGGTTGATCCATTAGTTAATGTCCGCATCGACGCTCGCCTAATCCATGGACAAGTCGCAACTATGTGGACTAGAAGCGTCAACGCGACTCGCATCATGATTGTTGATGACCAAGTTGTCCAAAGCAACGTCCAAAAAATGACATTAAAGACAGCGGTTCCTGGCGGTATTCACTTAAGTATCTTGACTGCAAAAGGCGCTGCCGAACGTATTAATGCCGGCAAATACGCCGGCCAAAGAGTATTCTTAATTGTCCGCAATCCGCAAATGTTAAAAATCATGCAATCAGCTGGCGTTAAATTCAAGAATATCAATGTTGGTAACATGTCAATGTCTGAAGGCGCTAAACAAATTGCGAAAAGTGTCGCCGTAACTCCCGATGACATTGAAACATTTAATGCTTTAAGCAAATCTGGGATTCACCTCTATCATCAAATGGTTCCTAATGATCACCAAGAAGATTTAATGACATTAATCACAGAAGGGAAGTAACAAAAAATGGCAATCGCATGGTGGCAAATCATACTTTTAACTGCTTTGGCCTTTTGGATGATCATTGACCAAATCACTGTCGGTATTCTATGTAATTATCCATTATTAATCGGGCTGGTCGCCGGAATCGTGATGGGGGATATTAAAACTGGTCTAGTAGTAGGGGCTACCTTACAATTAATGGTACTCGGCGTCGGGACTTACGGTGGTGCCAGTATGCCTGACTTCATGACTGGTGCAATCATCGGAACTGCCTATGCTGTAATCAGCGGTAAAGGTATTGATTTTGCAATTGGTTTGGCTGTCCCGGTTGGCTTGTTAATGGTTCAATTGGACGTGCTCGCCCGCTTCACAAATACATTTTTCTTACACCGCGTTGACCAACGCATTAAAGACAATGATATCAACGGTGTTGCCCGTAATGTTGTTTACGGTGTATTTCCTTGGGGTATTTCTAGAGCTTTGCCAGTATTTTTAATGCTATTGGTCGGCAATAACGTTATTCAACAAGTCGTAAAGGCATTACCGACCTGGCTTTCAACTGGGCTGTCTGCCGCCGGTGGCATTTTGCCAGTTGTCGGAATTGCAATTTTACTTCGATTCTTACCTACTAAGCGTTTCATTTCATATTTGATTATTGGTTTTTTTGCAGCTGCATACTTAAAAGTACCGATGTTAGGTGTTGCCCTACTTGGTCTTGCAATGGCTATTATTTTCTACAAACAATCCGGAAACAATAATCAATCTGACGATGAAGACAATCAATCTAATACTGGAGGTCACGAAAATGCAAGCGGCGAATATGAAGACTGAAACTGAACGTCCACATCTAACAAAAAAAGATCTTTTTCAGGCAAACTGGCGGTGGCTATGGAGTAGCCAAATCTGTTGGAATTATGAACGTATGATGTCGACCGGCTACCTCTTTACCATGCTACCAACCATCAAGAAACTCTATCCTGATAAAGATGACCGTATCGCAATGATGACAATGCATAATCAATTCTTCAACACTAATGCTTATATTGGCGGATTCATTGTTGGTATGGACATGGCAATTGAAGAGAAAAAAGGTCGAGCTGCTGAAGAAACAGTTGCAGGGTTAAAAGCCGGACTAATGGGATCCTTTGCTGGCGTTGGTGATACTATTTTCGGTGTCATCCTCCCAACTATCTTCGGTTCGATTGGCGCTTACATGGGACTTAAAGGCAATCCAATCGGTGCTATTATCTGGCTATTAGTTAACTTTGCCGTACTCTTTCTCCGTTTTAGCCTATTGCCTTTAGGATACACCCAAGGAGAACGTTTAATTTATGCTGCGGGTGACAAGCTGAACCGTATTACGGATGCAGCAATCTTACTTGGGGTCACCGTGGTAGGCGCGCTAATTCCAAACGTGGTTACCGCTAACGTTCCACTCGTCTTCAAATCCGGCAAAGTCGTTCTTAAGGCTCAAACTATTTTAAATCAAATCATGCCTTCGTTAGTGCCAGTCGCCCTAGTTGCTCTTTGTTACTGGTTATTGGGTAAAAAACAAATGAATTCGACCCGCTTAATCGTTACTGTATTAATCGCAGGTATCATCTTAGGTGCATTTGGCATTATTGGAAATTAACGCATCATACTATCAAAGGAAAGTTGTCTTTTAAAGACGCTTTCCTTTTTCATTTTCCATCATTCAGAGACCCTCATCAGTTTTCCTATGTTAAAAATCGGTGGTTATACTTTGTGGTCTTGAGAATTTATTAACATTCAAAATTGAATAGTCTGCTACGTTGCGTATACCTGGTGCTAACACAAATAATTATCAGTCCAAAAAAGCTGAGACTAGCGTAATAAACTCATCCGTTAGTCTCAGCTTTTTTCAAGCTTGTTTTACTTTAAAAATCACCACGGTTCCAATGGCCAACAGCGCCAATGGTAACCCAAACGCGAATGTTCGTTGAAAGGCGCGGTTTAGTTGCTGCATCAAGTGATGATGAAGCTGGTTAATACCACGAGCTAACATCCGATTCATTTTGGCGATTTTTTGATTAAGTGCTAAGTTCACCTTAGCGGCAACTTGTGTCCGAACAGTTTTTCGGACAGTTGGTGGCACTTGGCTAACGGGAATCCCTTGTTTTTTTGCCAGCAGTGCTAGTTGGTCAGCAACTGCCTGGTTAACTAGCTGCTGCCGCTTGGCCGGCGTCACCTTGACGCCACTAAAGCTGACTTGTTGATTAACATTAGTGGTGGCCTTAGCACTGAGTTTAGTCGTTAATTTTGATTTAACCGTGCGCTTCGTACTAGCACTGATGTCCAATTGATTCACCACTTGATGGCCGTATCGTAAAGTATTCATTCGGGCCTGTTGCAGATTATTCGTTAATACCGTCATGAAAATGGCAATCGCTAATACCATCCCGACTTGCCGAAAAACATTCGCGACACTTTGCGAGTCAGTTAATTTCGTCCCATGAAAATCAGCGACCGCCAGCACATTAGCGGTTGCCGCAACCATCCCAAAACCGGCGCCTAACAAAACTTCACCGATATAGAGCATCGTATAATGATTTGCTAATGGCAACCGGCTAAGAAACCCAAAGCTGACTACAATCAACGCAAAGCCACTACCAACTAACCACTTAGGACTAATTTTACCGACTAATAACGACCCGATAATTACCGCGACCATTACCGTTAATGAATACGGCGTAATTTGTAAGGCCGCCGTTAACTCATTTTCACCATGGACTTTCGTTAACCAAGTTGGTACTAAGGCCGCTAATGAGCCCAAAAAGAAGTTGGCCAACACTAAGGCGAGCCCGGCACCATTAAAGTTACGACTGCGAAACAAACTGGGATCAATCATTGGTGAAGTCGCCTGTAATTCCCGCCAAATAAATCCGGCTAGCGCTAAACAAGCTAAGATTAACGTCCCTATAATTGCTCGAGATTGCCAGCCCCAACTATTTCCTTTGACTAAGGCTAATGACAGGCTAAACAGCGTCACCATACTCAGAACTGCGCCCAACCAATCAATCTTATTAGGATAACGTTTTTCATTTCGTAACGGTAATACTAAGGCAAAGGCAACGACGTCAATTAAGATCAGCGGCACATTTAACCAAAAGACCCACCGCCAGCTCCAATATTGGGCCACCACCCCACCAATCGTTGGTCCGAGGGCCACGGCTAATCCTTGAGTACCGGCTAATAACGCCACCACTTTGTTCCGATTTTGCCCATCACTGAGTTCCAAGCCAATCACCATACTCGTCGGAATAATGCTGGCGGCACCCACACTTTGAATCGCGCGCCCTATCAATAACCAAGTGAGATTATCAGCGGCACCAGTCAACCACGACCCGAGTGCAAAGCACACTAACCCCATTAAAACAAAACGATTGCGCCCCCAACGTGCTGCCAACCGGCCTAACGGAATGATTAACGTTGCGAATAAAATCGTATAAATATTTAACGCCCAAGATAAGTCATCTAAGCTAATTTTGAAAGCCGTTTGTAACTCCGGCAAGACAATCGTCATGATTGAAACATCCATCATACAAAGTAAATTGCTCAATAATAATACCGGTAAAACTGTGTTTAATTTTTTCATATGTTATCGCCTACTCATTAAAAATTGAAAGGCTCAAATTTACGTAAATCGAAGCAGCCAACTCGTGACTTTGCTTTCAACTTTCAGTATAGTGAAAGTTGACTAAAAGTCGATACTATCAACGGAAGTGCTACAAACTAGCTGATTTGTGACAGAAGGAAGTTTTTTGATGAATGGTCACACGAAAACCGCTCAACAATCACGAACTTGGTTGTTGGATGCCTATTTTGAACTACTAACTACCCACCGTGATGAAACCATTACCGTCACCACCATCGCGGCGACTGCCGACCTATCACGGCGTACTTTTTATCGGTTTTTCAATAATAAAAGTGATTTACTCAACTATTATGGTCAGCAACTACTCAGTAGTTATGACCAATACTTAGCTACTTTAGATACCAAAACCGCGACTTTTAATGAAATTATGGTCTTATTTTTTAATTTCATTTGGGATCATCGGCGACGACTACGCATCTTGATTCGGCAAAACTTATTTATGGCGCGCCTGCCCGAATTAATGGCGCCGGCCATCGCGCGCTATCAAGCACTAGCCGTTTCATGGCATGCCGCCCAAACGCCGGCTCAAATCCAGTTGATTATGACTTTTGCCCTCGGTGGTTATTGGAACGTCGTCAACGATTGGTTAATGGCCGATGACCCCGTCGCGCCCACTGAAATCGCTAATAATTTACTATTAATTCTCAATAAACTACTATCAACATCATCACCACTAACCGACAATAATCAAGATCAGTAATTTGACTATAACTGCAGCTTTCTGGGTCCACTCGCGGCAATTATTTCCTCATGATTCAGGCACGAATAATATAAATATAAAAACTGCCCATCAATCTATTTGTTTAGATTGATGGGCAGTTTTTCGTATTCTCACAAGTTATTGCATCTATTCAAAAAATAAATTGAATAATGGTAGATTGCAAATTTAATCCGAATTTTTGGACAAATTGTTCAGCATAACC
>NZ_AYGX02000067.1 GCF_000498955.2 Lactiplantibacillus fabifermentans DSM 21115
GAAGCTGATCTTTTTTGTCCGAACAGCGTTCGGATTAATTTTACAATCTACCAAGACATAAAATTCCGAAAGTTGAAATATCGGTGTTAAAAAAGCATTCTGCAGTAAGTAAAAATTATAAATTTTGGTTATAAACAAGAACAACATGTTCGCTTTACTTGGCAAACCAGGTTACGAAGAATTAACTGAAAAGTTAACTTCACGCCTTAACAAATAAGACTTTAATACCTTACTAAAATAAGGTTGAATACCTCTGATGACAGATTTGAAACTTTTCGATGCCGGCAACGGTGCCGAATTGTTTTGAATCCCGTCGTCAGGGGTATTTTTTTGTGTCTAAACCCCAACATTCAAGCGACGTCGACTTCTTATTGCCGCCGCCAGTCAGCCGTAATTCCAGCGGCCGTGGCGACCGGTCCAAGCCTGAGGTGCGGTCTTGGCCCTCGCTTCTGAGCCTAAAAATCAAGTCTCAAAAGGCGTCGGTGGTGTAAGTTCGCCAAAAACGCGAGCTAACGCCACTTTCACGGCCACTTCCATTACGGCTGACTGGCGGCTGAATGGGTGCTAATACTAAGGTAGCTAGAAGACGCGGTTTAGTGAGCCTTTTCCAATATTGGTGACTCACAATTAAATGGATTTTGCCATCAGAAAACGCGATAACCGCAACGTAGTGATCAATTAGTTTATCAGTGATTGGATGTGTCGGATATGCTAGTTGTGCGTAAGTTGATTCTAGGAAGTCCTTTCAAAGTTGCAATTTAATATGACGGATAGTGAGTCGTTAGTTATAGATTCACCAATGTATGGAAACGTCCATTTTAGTACGATGTGACGCGGTTTACTAACAGCGCAATACGTTTGAGTGATTACTTATACATTGAGCATATGGCATAATGATTTATAAGCAATTGCTATTCTGAAAATGACATGATTTTGTAACCCACATATGAATTAAGCACCATATGTTCTACGTGACATCACTATGGAAAAAAGGATGTTGACTGGCAATTAACCGTGTCAGAATTACCTGAAGTAAGTCACTTTTTTGTTAGAATAAAACTATTAATACGAAAGTTGGTCGAATCTGAAAGTCTTGAATATGATTGCAAGTATTATCATTTTAATTGGGTTGATTATGTTTGGGGGCGGGTACCAAGTTGTGACCGTTACCCAAAATTGGCCATGGGTACAATAAGTTGGGCTGGGACTCGTATTTGTAACTGGATTAGGCGATGCTGTTTTTTGGTTAGTAACGAAGCGGAGCTTTTTGAAATAACTGATGATTATATTAATATCAGTAGTCAATCACAAAAACGTTTTACTGAATAAATAACTGCTTTTCGGGCAATTGCATACACCAACAAGTAATGATATCAATAAATATCATTATTTTTTTATATACTATGAATCATTACTGCCGGTATTCGATAACCCTTTACATCATTAACTAAAAATCGCATGGTAATTACAGAGGAATTGCATCATGGGGCGCACTCTGAAAATAGATATTTGGGAGGGTACAAGTATGAGCTTTTTAGAATTACATAATATTCGTAAAGCCTACACCTTAAATCATCATGAAAACGTGATTTTGAAAGGGATTAACTTGAACTTTGATCGTGGGGAGTTCATTTCTATCTTAGGTGAATCCGGTGGTGGGAAGTCGACTTTAATGAATATCATTGGTGGGTTGGACCATCAATATGACGGGGATGTTTTGTTGGAAGGCGAATCTATCCGGAGCATGCACGAAAAACGCTTGGATAAGTATCGCCGTGAAACAGTTGGGTTTATTTTCCAAAACTTCAACTTAGTTAGTTACTTAAATGTCCTAGATAACGTCATGCTTTCATTGAAGATGACGCGGGAATCACATGCTGAGCAAGTCAAAACTGCAACCGGTTTATTGAAGCGGGTCGGCTTGGCAGAACAAGCTCATCAATTCCCAAACGAACTATCCGGGGGTCAAAAACAACGGGTCGCCATTGCGCGGGCGTTGGCTAGTGACCCGGACATCATCATTGCCGATGAACCAACTGGGGCCTTGGATAGTCAAAACACTTTGGAAGTCATGGATATTTTATACTCCATCGCCGCCGAAGGTAAGTTAGTAATTACCGTCACCCACTCACAAGAAGTGGCGGATTACGGGACGCGTATCGTGCATTTAGACGATGGGCAAATTCATGATGAATTGGTCATTGGGGCACCATTCGACGAAGTGGAAAAAGAACCGACGAAGTATCGGACCTTAGGCTTTCGTCAAATGTTCAAGATGTCCATGCAACATATGAAGCGCATGTGGTTACGTTACTTACTGATCATTTTCGGGTCATCGATTGGGATCAGTAGTATTGTCGTCATGCTGGGGCTCGGGTCGGGGATTCAAAACTACATGAATCACCAAATCACGTCCCAAGTTAACCCAACGGCCGTTCAAGTATCTAAGAAGACGACCAAGGTCAGCACCAAAGATCGTAATAATGCCAAGACGGCTGCGGAATACAAGACTGCGGTCAATAAAGAACAAATTGCGGCGGCTAAGGCAGCCCAAGTCACGACAAAAGAAGCCAAGCAATTGTCAGCAATCAAACATGTGAAGACGACTAAGCTCGGTTACTATGCTTCAGGTGTGAAAGCCAACTATAAGAAGCAATCGGTGTCATCAACTTTACAAACCGATAACCCAACGATTTTAAGCAAAACTATCAAACAAGGGACGCGGCCGCAAAAGAATCAGGTCTTGATTGGGCGCAAACTTGCTAAAAAGATGATGGGGAACAAGAAGTATAAACAAGCCTTGGGCAAGACGGTCAGTGTTAAAATGGCCGCAGTTGATAAGAACAACAAGTCGGTCACCGTTCAAAAGAAGCTTAAAGTTAGTGGGATTACGAACAGTGACGATACGAATGTGATTGTTTTACCAAGTACCGTCAAAGCAATGCTCAACACGAAAAAAGTTGTTTATCGACCAAACTTTGGGATTGTCCAAATCGACAAGTTAGCCCATGTTAAAAATGTTGAAAAGCAAATCAAAGCCATTAAGACTGATAAGAAGAAGCAAATGTTCAACTATACCGGGATTGGTGACTTAATCGATTCATTGAATACGTACATTCGCTTAGCAACGAACGTCTTGACCGGGGTTGCCGGGATTGCGTTATTAGTTTCGGCCATCATGATTATCGTTGTCTTATACGTTTCAGTTTCGGAACGGACGCGTGAAATCGGGGTCTTACGGGCATTGGGTGCCCGGAAACGGGATATTAGTCACTTATTCTTTGCCGAAGCGTTAACGATTGGGGTCTTAGCTGCCATCGTGGGGATTATCTTCGGTCAAGGTTGGCAATTATTGGGGAATACGGCCATTTGGAGCTTGATCAAGTATCCAATCGTCCGGATTTCACCAATGGCCATGGTTGGCGGGATGACCGTCTCGATTGTGATTAGTTTATTAGCGGCCTTAGCACCAGCGCACATGGCTGCCCGCTTAGACCCAGTTGAAAGCTTGTCACACGAATAGTTAGAAGTGAGGGGAATCAGCATGTATTTTTTCATTACGAGTAAAATTGACTCGCTACCGTCGGCGATTGAATTAGCCATGATTCAACGCCAGCAATTATTTACGAAGCACCGGGTGCCGTCACTGATTGTTACCCGTAACTTTGTGCGTGATATGCATCGTAATATGCACATCATTGGCTTAGATGATGAGTTTCAAGTCAATATGTACGACTTTTTTCAGGGGACGACGGATTACGAAGGCCAACCATTAACGGCTGCCAACTATCCGCGCGTCAATGGGGAAACGCTTGAACTTATTAGCAAAAATGAATTCGACGTGGTGCAGCGCGACATTCGCCAAAAAGCGATTGTGTTAAATGGTCGCGGCGAAGTCGACTATGTTGATATTCTTAATCCGCAAGGGGCCGTCAGCCGGCGTGACTATTACGATACCCGTGGCTATTTGACCGTGGCGCAATACTTTGACGTCAATCAAAATATTGTGTTGGAACAACATCTGAATTTGCATGGTCATCCGGTCTTAGAAACGTATTTTCGGCCGAACGCCCAAAATCAACCGGTTGCGACGCATCAACGGCTCGTCAATTACCATGGTGCGGACTATGAATTTGAGGATTGGGACCAATTAACGGCCTTTTTCTTGGACGAACTGAATAAAGAGTTTGGCGGGCACGGGACGATGATTGTGGACCGTAGCGATGCCGGAATGAATCCCATCGTCGATATGAAGACGGTGGCACGCAAGTATGAATTCTTGCACAGCAACTTCACGTTAGACCCCTTGGACGTCGTTAATTCACCAATCGTGCCATTTACCCAGATTGGGTTAGATCACGCTGACCAGATGAGTGGGTTCATCATGTCCACTCAAGGCGAAGCCGATGATATGACGAATCATATTCATAACGTGGTTAAGACATTGGCGATTCCGGTCGGCAGTGTCAGTGACGAACAGTTAGCCGTCAAACCAGTCGACTTTAATTTACGAACGACCGGTAAAATTGTGGCGATTGCCCGCTTGTCAGAAGAAAAACAACTCGACCAATTAATCAAAGCGGTCGCCTATGTGCATGAAAAAGTGCCTGAAGTGACGTTAGATATTTATGGTTATGGAGATTCATGGACTGGCTTCAAAGAAGAAAAACGGCTACGGTCACTCGTGAACTCCCAACAGTGGCAAACCTTTATTAAGTTCCAAGGGTTCAAACATGATTTGGCACCGATTTATAACGATGCTCAATTGATGGTTTTAACGAGTCGTTATGAAGGCTTTAACTTGGGCATCCTCGAAGGCCTCAGCCACGGGGTCCCTGTGGTGGCTTACGATATTAAGTATGGCCCATCAGAAATGATTACCAATGATCAAAATGGTTGTTTAGTTGAACCGAATAACTTAGTGGAACTCGGTCGCGTGATTTTACGCTTGCTGCAAAATCCAACCAAGCTCGCCCAAATGAGCGAATCGGCGTATGCCAATAGTGCTAAATTCTCGGAAACGATGATTTGGCAAAAATGGAATGATCTGGTCATCCAACCAGATATCCAAGCAATGAGGGGGGAACAAGCTTATGACGACCAACTCGGCAACATCAGCTAAGCCGCGACCTAAAAAATACGGGACGCGCGACTTACTCCGTTTAATTACGACGAATGCTGAACCGAAAAAGGGCCTCTTTATTCTTGGGATTCTCTTGTCATTTGTGGCGACGATTTGTAGTTTGTCAATTACCTTGATGTTAAAGGAATTTATCGATGCGTTTAATCACGGTAATTCCGGGCAACTGCTCGTTAAATTGTCAATTGTGATTGTCTTGCAATTACTTGCCAGTGTCAGCTCGAGTTTCTTGCTCAGCTATACTGGAGTCGATGCGGTTTCCAAATTACGGAGTACCTTATGGGACCATATTGTGGATTTACCGATTCCATATTTTGACCATAACCGGACCGGGGAACTCTCCAGTCGGGTGGTCAATGATACGTCGACGATTTTTGAATTGATTTCTAGTCAATTTTCGAATGCCATCAACGGGTTGATTTCCATTATCGGCTCCTTAATCTTAATGTTGATGTTGAACTTAAAATTAACGATTATTATTTTGATCATCGTGCCAATTATGGCAGTCATCATTATTCCGATGGGGCAAGTGTTAGCCCGAATTTCTAAAGCGATTCAAAAAGAAACGGCCAACTTGAATAGTGCCGCCGTTCAAATGATTTCACAAAATCGCTTAGTCAAAGCGATGGTTGCTGAAAAACGCTTGAAATCACAAGGGAATGACCAAGTTAACCGGATTAAAGGTTTTAGCATTAGCCAAATCAAGTTAATCTCATTTTTGAACCCGATTTTAAACATTATCTTATTAGCGGCCATCTTTATCATCATCGTGTACGGTGGGATTTTAGTCCAAACCAACGCCTTGACGATTGGGAGCTTAGTCGCGTTCTTAATGTACGCGGTCCAAATGATTTCGCCATTGAGTAGTGTGACCGGCTTAGTTACGGCGGTACAACAAACGGTCGGGGCCACTGAACGGATTGATGACATCTTAGATACGCCCGTTGAAGACAAACGCTTAGACGGTGTCGGTTTAGATAGCATTGATACGATTAACTTTGACCACGTCGACTTCGGTTATGAAGCGGATCAGCCGGTTTTAAAAGATATTAACTTAGATATTCACCGCGGCGAACGGATTGCCTTGATTGGTGAAAGTGGGAGTGGGAAGACCACCTTAGTTTCCTTGTTAGAAAGTTACTATGCGCCCACGGCCGGAACTTTAGACGTCAATGGCGCACCGGTTGCCAGTTATGCGGTACCGGCGCTACGTGACCAAATTGGCTATGTGAGTCAAGAAGTGGACTTAATGCCGGGCACGATGCGGGACAACTTGTTACTTGGTTCACCAGTAGCCGTCACCGATGACCGCTTGGTTGAACTATTAGGACAAGTGGGCCTCAGTGACTGGTTAGCGAGTCTCTCCGATGGCTTAGACACCGATGTTGGTGAACGCGGCTTGAACGTTTCGGGCGGTCAACGCCAACGGTTGGCGATTGTGCGCGCCTTAGTTCGCGAACCGTCATTGCTAATTTTAGACGAAGCGACTGCGAGCTTGGATAACCAAAACCAAGAAAAGGTCACCCAACTGTTGGCGACCTTGCCAGCTAACTTGACGTCGATTACGATCGTCCATCGTTTGAACCAGATTGAAGCTTATCCACGAATCTTATTCATGGAAGATGGCGAGATTACTGGTGATGGCGACCACGCGACGTTATTAGCCAGTCACGCGCGTTATCGCGACTTTTACCGGTTGCAATACCAACACGGCTAAAAAACGCTTAAAACGAGTTTTAGCCGCAGCTATTAACGCTATCGTATTAATAAAATAGTCATGAGGTAGATTGCAAATTTAATCCGAATTTTTGGACAAATTGTTCAGCATAACCTG
>NZ_AYGX02000068.1 GCF_000498955.2 Lactiplantibacillus fabifermentans DSM 21115
GGTTATGCTGAACAATTTGTCCAAAAATTCGGATTAAATTTGCAATCTACCAAATATTATTTACTTGATTTAGTAACGCCAGGACCAGTTAAAGTCGTGGTTGGATGGAAAATTAAACTTGGATGCTTCGTCACATTCGTCAATGAATGACCTGAAATGTTAACGAGCATTAAGAAGACTACCGCAATCGCCACGAGCGTTGAGAAAATGCGGGTCCGCCATGGCATCGTTTCAGAAATAACACTACCGTAGAAGTCTTTTTGGACGTCGCGGGCCACGTGTTGATTGTTTGGTTCGGCTGCTTGCCGTTCCGCCGTAATTTCTTTTTGGTATTCATCGATGTCAAACGCCTTTTGACGTTCCTTGGCATCATTTTGATACTTATGCTTATCTTTCTTAGATAAAGCTTTGAACCACTTGATGAACTTGCGGTATTCACCGACAACTTCTTCGGTCGTCCCGATTTGCTTTAAGTCCCCGTATTGAATCCAAGCAACACGGTCACAAAGCATTTCGATTTGCTTCAAAGAGTGACTGACGAAGATAATCGTCTTGCCTTCTTCTTTGAAAGTTTGAATCTTGTCCACACACTTTTGGTAGAACGTATCATCACCAACGGACAAGGCTTCATCAATGATTAAGATATCGGGATTAATATGCACGGCAATGGCAAAGCCTAACCGTGACTTCATCCCAGATGAATAACTCTTAACGGGTTGGTAAACGAAATCACCAATATCCGCAAACGCGATAATACTATCTAACATATCATCGATTTTTTTGTTCGTCATCCCCATCATCAGGGCTTTTAACCGGATGTTTTCTAACCCAGTCAATTCGCCCCGTAATCCGGAGTTAATCGCAACGATTGAAGTATCCCCACGGACATCGACGATCCCCGTAGTTTGCGGGATAACGCCAGAAATGATGTTGGATAACGTTGACTTACCAGAACCATTGACCCCAATCAAGCCGAGCGTTTCACCGGCTTCGACTTCTAATGAGACCCCTTTTAAGGCCCAGAATTCTGGAATTGGATCATGAGAAATGGAGAAAAAAGCTTTTAATTGGTCTGAACGAGTTTTGAACAAATCAAACTCTTTAGTCACATTTTGCACTTTAATTTTATAATCAGCTGTCATTTTAATACTTCCTAATATTCTGCAATTTATTTCCTAATAGAATAGCATAACTAACTGCTATATGATACTCGGGAACGGTCAGAGCGTCAAGCCAGAACTGATGAGCTTAATTTAAAATTAATCCCGTCAAATCAAGCAATGACGCTTTTGTGATTTTCCGTACAAACTAGTGAGATTCCTATTAAACCGGCGTAGTAAACGTTCGCATTCTGATTGCCAATGAAATATACTAAAAGTAACAAGTTAATTGTCAGGCATATATTGGAGTGAGCGAAATGAAAATAATCGAACATCAAGCTAACGGCATTAATTACTATACCTTAGTCAATAATCACCATATGAGTGTGACCGTCATGGATTGGGGCGCGACGGTCACCGCGATTAAAACCCATGATAAAGATGGCCATTTTGCAAACATCGTCTTGGGGTTCGATGAAGGTGAAGACTACATTACTTACCAATCATTTTTCGGGGCCACCATCGCCCGGGTCGCTGGCGTCATCAAAAATGCTAAGTGGCGCGATCATTATTTGACCCAAAACGATGGTAGTCACCATCTGAATGGCGGCAATATGCCACAGATTGCCTTTGAACCGTGGTTCTTAGAACGCAAGCTCCAAACCAAGGACCAAGTCGGCCTTGTCATGCAATATATCACACTCGACGGTGAAAACGGCTATCCTGGTACGATGACCATCACCGCCGACTTCATCTTAGACAATACTGGTAAATTTACCATTAGTTACACGGGTAAGAGTGACAAAGAAACGCTCTTTAACCCAGCCAACCACACTTACTTTAATTTGAGCGGTGACGCCGAAAACTTGATTGACCGTGAAATTTTAAAAATCAACGCCGACGAATACGCTGCTGTCAATAAACATAACATTCCCACTGGAAAATTGCCATGGGTGACCGACTCGCCGTTTGATTTTCGGGAGCCTACTGAAATCGGGCCACAAATCGCGCAACTCAAAGGCGGGCTCCATCACGGGTTCGTGTTAAATGAGACCCCCTATCCACAAGTCGAACTCTTTGACCGCGTCAGTGGCCGCAAAGTAACCATGCGCACCAATGCACCCGCAGTAGTCGTTTCAAGCGCCACGAACTATCGTGATGACCGTTACCGCATCAATGGCGGTAAACCCATGCGCTCCCAACTAGGCATCTCACTACAAGCGCAAAAGTTACCCGACGCGATTCACCACAAAGAATTCGGCAGTATCATTATCGAACCAAACGTACCAGTCACCTATCAAACCGCCTATCAATTTACCAATATTTACGACGTCTTCGATCATTAAACATACTAAGATTAGCGCTGTAAGATCAATTGCCGCTTCCGGTCAGCAGTAATTCCAGCTAAATTGCGACTATCATTCAGACACAATAAGGGAGCCATCACTAACAAGCATAGTGGTGACTCCCTTATTCGGGCTGTTCAGATAATACGCGTCATTCCGTACAGACATCCCGGAAGCAAGTTAACCTGTGAACGTACCGATATTGTTCTTAGTCGAGTGGTTTTCTCGGCTTAGAACAAGGACGCTTTTTGAGATTAGCGGTCTTGGCTGAGCTCAAAAACGAAGCTGGTGACCGCTCTTTGGCACCAGCTGGTCCCGGTACGAGAAACAGGTTAACTTGCTGGAGGTCAACGTTCGAAGACGCCTGCCCAGACTCTTTTTGGCAACTTTATAAATCTGTTCCTTCATCGGCCGGTTCATCAAAGTCAATGGCTTTGATGCGCCCATGACGCCGACCATAGAACAACATACTGCAAATGGAGAACCCTGCAAAGACGGCTAGCAACACGCCCATGTCACCCCAGGCCGTATCCCCAATCATCAACGTTTCCCGTAACCCACTGACCGCATAGCTCATTGGTAGCCATGGATGAATGGTTTCAAAGAAATGATTCGATAATTCAATCGGATACGTCCCGGCCGAACCACCGAGTTGCAAGACAAGCAAGATCATACTGAAGAACGCGCCAACTTTCCCGAAGACGAGATTTAGCCAGTAGACGATACTCATGAAGGCTAAGGCAATACACAACAGCATCCCAAATGTCGCCCATGGATGTACTGGTGCTAAGCCATCAATGGCAATTAACAGGATTTCAATCAAGGTCGCTTCTAATAACGCAAACGTCCACAAGATTGAGGCTTTCCCGGTCCACCAACGGAAACCATTTTTCGGATATTTGCGGGGCGTATACATGTCAAACATCATATTAAACGCTAAGGCGCCCACGAATAGTGATACCGACATCATGTAAGGTGCCATCCCAGTCCCGTTATTCGGGGCCGTATCGCGTTCCGTCTGCTTAGTCGTGGTTGGTTTAGCGACTTGGTCATACGTTAACTTCGTCGGGTCAACTTGCGCTTTTTTGGCCGCTTTCGTTAAACTCGTCGCTAACGTTTGATTCCCACTTTGGACTTTATCTAAGCCGGTACCAAGCTGCTTGGAACCACTTGCTAATTTGTCTGTCCCATTGCTTAATTGACTGCCGCCACTCGCGAGTTTTTCGGCGCCGCTCGTTAATTGGCTGCCTTTGCTGCTTAACGTTTGTAAGCCACTCGTGACCTTTTTAGAACCGGTCGATAACTGACTGACACCGCTAATCAAGGTTGGCGTTTTCGAGCTCAGCGTACTCAACCCGCTGGTCAAACTCGTCGCGCCACTGTTCAACTGATCACCTTTACCTGCCAAAGTTTGCGTGCCACTGGCGAGTTGGGCAGTCCCACTAGCTAATTGACTCGTGCCGCTTGTTAACGTGCCCCCAGCCGCTGATAATTGGCTGGTACCACTGGCTAATGTCGTGGCGCCCGTACTGAGCTTTTGAATACCACTCGTCAAAGCCGGCGTCGAGGCTGCCAAACTTTGGGTACCCGTGTTCAAGGTGGCCATCCCACTCGCGACTTCACTCAAGCGATTCGTCAACGTGGTGGCGCCGCTGCTGAGCTGTGACAAGCTACTAATTAAAGTCTTTTGATTGGCCGACGACGTTTCCAGAGCACTTTGTAACGCTTGTAATTGTGTCGTAACCGTGCTGGCATTACTGCCGGCACTGCTCAAGCTACCCAAATCACTACTTAACTGCTTAGCGGCGCTCGTGACGGCGGTGTCACTGCTAGTCGTACTATCGGCACTCACCGCGGCTAAAATAGCCGCCTTTTGGTCACTCGTTAGTTTTTGTGCATCGGCGGCCGCGGCGACTTTTGTCTTAATGGCGGCCGTGGTGCTAGCGACTGTTTGACTCGTGCTACTACTCAAGGCCGTCTGCAATTGGGTCACATCACTTTGAACCGTGCTCAATTGTTTACTTTGATCACTGCTAGCACTGAGGGTCTTGGCTAAATCACTCAGAGCCGTGCTAACTTTAGCTGACTGACTTTGACTGTCACTGACAGCCGTTTGGACTTGACCGAGGCCATTCGCCAAATCAGCACTCTTGCTGGCAATGGCTTGCACCCCAGTCGTTAACGTCTGCATGTTCGTCGCAATCGTTTTAGTCCCACTCGTTAAGCTACTGGTCTGATTATTTAAACTAGTCAAGCCTTGGCTCAAGGTTTGCGCACCACTATTGGCATCACTAACTTTAGCCACATATTGTGACGTCCCACTATTGACCGACTGCGCACCAGTCGCGACCGTTGACGCCGCCGTGTTAGCTTTGGCAACCCCTGCCGTATACGTCTGAACGCCACTACTCAAGGTTTGACTCCCATTAGACAACTTCGTCACGCCGCTTGCTAATTGTTGGCTACTCGTTAACAACTGGTCTAAGCCGGTCGTCACTTGTTGGCTGCCGCTCGCGGCCGTGCTGACGCCAGTAATATATTGGTCCAACCCACTATTTAACGTTTTCGCGCCACTGGTTAAGGTCAACGTACTTTTAGCTAACGTATTCAGGCCGGTCGTAATCTTTTGATTAGCAGTGGCGGCTGTTTTACTACCACTGGCTAACTTCTGATTATTTTTACCCGCGGTTTTTAACCCCTGACCTAACTTTTGAATGCTAGCAAACATTGTTTTCGCATAACTGCGGGTAATCTGTCCCGACACTTGTTGGGCAATCGCTGTTGCTGCTGAAGCCGTCATTTTGGACGCCGTAAAGTTGTGACCAGCACTCGTTTCATAATGCAAGACCATCTTTTTAGGCGTCTTATTCATCATCGTCGTGGCGTTCTTGGAAAAACGCTTCGGAATCGTGACGACCATATAATATTTCCCATCCCGTAAACCTTGTTTGGCTTTGGCTTCGCTACTAACCATTTCAAAATCCATGGCGGTCGACTTCTTTAAATTATGCGTTAAGTTTTTACCCACGCTCAAATGCGTCCCTTGATAGGTCACCGCTTGGTCATGATTGACGACCGCGACTGGCAAGTCTTGCAACTTGCCGTATGGATCCCACATTGATTTCAAAAAAGTCACGGCATAAATTGAAGGAATAAATCCAATTACGATTACAACTATCAGTAATAATTTATGCTTCAACAAATACAGCCACTCCGCTTTAATCATCCGTTAATTCCTCCCCATATTTTAAAACTGTGTTATAGTAATGCAGAGATAAACCCCACGTGTGGCTAACATAATAACGAGATTAACGCACAAATACCACAACAGGAAATCGAAATATGAGGATTAAGCCCCAATTACGCCACATCTGGGGTCTAACTCAAGGAGGAATTTCAAGATGGTCAAAACCGATCGGCGTGTTCAACGCACTAACCAAGCTTTACGTGAAGCCTTTCGACAATTAGCAGTCACCCATAATTATCGTGATATTACGGTTAAGCAACTCACCGAAGTTGCCAATATTAATCGTAAAACGTTCTATTTACATTTTGACTCAATTGATGATTTAGCCGAAACATTCACGCACGAAAGCGCCACTCAGATTTTAAAACTAATTAACGAACAAGATTTACGAGAAAACTTTCAACACCCCGGTCAGATTTTCGACCGGCTAGCCTACTTCTATCATCAACAACAATCCTTTTACCGCTTAGTCTTAACCAGTGACGAATACAGCTTCTTATCCCGCAAAGTCCAAAACGAAGTCGCCGAAGGACTCGCCGACACGATTGCGTCCGCCTACCACTTATCCGCAACGGATGGTTTCGTGTGTGCGAACTTTCTAATTCACAACGTCATGACTTTTTTCCGGCTCTACTTCAACGGCCAAATTGACTTATCACCAAGTGAATTCAAGGCCCGCATCGTCTCATTAAACTCATTCGGCGTGCATCAGTTCTTTTATCCTAATGACCCCATTCGGCGAACGACTAAAGATTAGTGATAACTCACTGCTGGCGGTTGTCGGCTCACAATAATGCGTTTGAAGTGCCGAACCGCGTCGTTAGCTAAAAGCTCGCGATTAAGATTTAAAAATATCACAACAGCTAGACAGAAAAAGCACCACTACACTCTTAAAAATGTAGTGGTGCTTTTGAGTTAACTTAATATCATAATCAACAAAATTCAAACCACTATTCTCACAACTACATTGAAATAGGGCCATGTTTATTGATTATAAGATCAATCTAGTTGTGCGTCAGTAGCAATGGAGGTTGCCGTGCAAGTGGCGTTAGTTCGGCTGCTTTTTGCCGGACTTACGGCACCGACATCTTTGAAGATTGGCGGGTTGGGCCCAGCTTCAAAATGAGGTTCGAGACCGCTTTTTGGCTCGAACCGGTCGCCACGGCAACTGGAATTGCTACTGGCGCACAACGGCAATTCTAGCTTACCTTAAGCTAATCCCAGTGTTTCAATCGTGTCCAAGACACCATCATGTTCGTTATCCAAAATGGTCACATGATTTGCCACGGCTTGCACGGCTGCGGGCGCATTTTGCATCGCGTAGCCGTGACCAGCAAACTTCAACAACGGCACATCATTGTCGCCATCACCAAACGCTAAGACTTGGTCCGGTTGTAATTGCCGTTGTTGCATCAACCATTGTACGGCTGGCAATTTACCCACGTTAGCAGCCACTAAATCAATCACCCCGTAGCCACTGTCGTGCGCGCGTAAACGGCCGTCAAAATACGTGTTCAAATCCGTCACTAATTGCGCGGCGGCTGCGGGTGTCGTGGAAACGCTCACTTTTTTGATTTTATCGTCAACTTGCGTCAAATCATCTACTTGTTGCAAGTTATCGTAAAACTTCGCCGCGGCATCAAGTAAGGCTTGCGGCGCCCCTTTTTCCGTGTAGGACCCGTTCGCCCCGACCATAATCAAATAAGCGCCGTCAAAGACGGGTTGGTGGCGGTCAACGCTAACGAATTGGTGCAAGTCGGCGGCCGTTAAGCTGCCATCGAATAATTGCTGGTCGTTGTGATAAATGGAAGCCCCATTTTCCGCGACCATAATTAAGTTATCGGCCTCGATGCCATCAAAGAGTTGTTTCAAATGGGCATATTGATTACCGGACGATAACACTAAGGCAATCTCACGGGTTGCCAGCGCGGCCAATACTTGTTGTAAGCGCGCCTGATTATACGTTTGATCACCGTGCAGCAACGTCCCATTCAAGTCCGTTGCAATTAATTTGATTGCCAAAAAACTCACTCCTCATTATCTGCTTAATAAAAGTTCAGTACTGCTATTATGCGCCAAAATATTAGTCAACGCTACAATCCAACCGTCAAAAAAACGCTAGCTCGCATTTCAAAATGAAATGTCAGCTAACGTTTCAATTTAGCAAGTCGCCCACGCTCGACTCGTTAATTTATATTATTCAACGGTAACACTCTTGGCTAAGTTCCGTGGTTTATCCACGTCTAAGCCTTTGTTCAAGCTCGTATAGTAAGCCAATAATTGACCAGGTACGACACTTAACAAGGCCGTCATGCGTTCATCAACGGCTGGTAAAATCACCGTGTCTTCAGGTTTAGCCAAGTTATCCGTCACAATGGTGATGGTCTTAGCGCCCCGGGCCGCAACTTCTTGTAAGTTCGAACGGGTCAAACCAGCGGTCTTAGCTTGCGTGATAATCCCAATCACCGGCGTGTCCTTTTCAATCAAGGCAATCGTCCCATGCTTTAATTCACCGGAAGCAAACCCTTCAGCTTGCACATAAGAAATTTCCTTTAACTTCAAGGCAGTTTCCAATGACACAGCGTAATCTAAGCCCCGACCGATATAGAATGTATTCGGCGTGTGTAATAAAGCAGCTTTAGCCAAGTCTTCAAACGTTGATTTTTCATCAACCAACGCTTGCATCCCATTAGCAACTAGGGCTAATTGTTGCTTAACATCGAATTTTTGGGCGGCCCGCTTGTTATCCGCCACACCTAACGCTTTGGCCAAAATGGCTTGTAAAGCGATTTGCGCCGTGTAAGCTTTCGTGGAAGCCACGGCAATTTCTGGACCCGCATGGAGTAACAACGTGTACGTTGCCTCCCGCGACAAGGTCGAGTTTGGCACGTTGGTAATCGTCAAACTTGGGAATTTTTGTTCATTGACATTCAACAAGACTTCACGACTATCGGCAGTTTCACCGGATTGTGTTAAGAAGATGAAGAATGGTTTTTCTGATAATAATGGTTGATTATAAGCAAATTCAGAGGAGACGTGAACTTCCGTTGGCACCCCAGCTAAGGATTCGAATAACTTCGCCCCAACTAAGCCGGCATGATAACTCGTCCCAGCCGCCACGATGTACAACCGGTCAGCGGCCTTTAAAGCATCTAACAAGTCGGAATTGATGATGGCGTCACCGGCATCATTCAAATAAACTTGGGATAACTTCCGCATCACGTTCGGTTGTTCATCGATTTCTTTGAGCATGTAGAATGGGTAAGTCCCTTTGTCCGCTTGAGCGGCATCGATATCAACGTGGAACGTATCACGTTCAACGGCGTTACCGGCTTGGTCAGTAATCTTGATTTCATTAGGCTTTACCACGACGATTTCGCCATCGTGTAATTCCAAGAAATCTTTCGTTTGATCAAGCATAGCTAAACTGTCGGAACAAACGACATTAAAGCCATCGCCAACCCCAATTAATAAGGGACTCTTGTTCTTAGCCACGTATAACGTATCGGGGTCTTCTTTATCCATCAGTAAGAAACCGTATGATGAGTGACCTAATAAGCTCAACGTCTTGCGGAAAGCGGCTAACGTATCTAACCCTTCTTTGGTCACGAAGCGGTCAACCAGTTGCACGATAACTTCCGTATCCGTTTGTGACTTGAATTCAACATCACTCAAGTATTCAGCTTTTAAGTCTTGGAAGTTTTCAATGACCCCATTATGCACTAAGTAGAAACGACCATCCGCGGAAACTTGTGGATGGGCATTGGCCACACTTGGTTCACCATGAGTGGCCCAACGCGTATGGCCAATCCCGGTTGACCCTTTAACATTCGGGCCAACTTCTTTACGTAAGTCATCAATGCGGCCCTTTTCTTTAACTAAGAAATCTTGGCCATTTTGATCATTCACATAAATACCAGCTGAATCATAGCCACGGTATTCCAATTTTTCCAAACCATTTAATAAGATTGATACAGCACTATCTTTACCGGTAACTCCAACAATTCCACACATAAGATAATCTTCCTTTGCATTTTGAATTGTTTCTAGCTGCGTGGTCAATATATCTGTCACTAATCTCACGACTAGTTTTTGTAATTGACCTGTAGAGTGCAGTCCCTGACGTCACCCGTCGATTGTCGATAAACGTCATCCTCGTCAACTTTAGATTCTAAAGTCCTGGCGCTATTCCGCTTTAACCAATTAACAATTGGTTCGTTTTCACCTCTGATTGGTATATTTCCTAGAAACAGTATTACTTTAACGTTACAGTCGAAAAAAGTCAATGATATTTTGCATTGGTATACGTATTTTTAAGGTGTATACCAATTTTAAACGTTAAGAAAACAACGAACGAACTGATTTATGACTTTTTCTTGAAGTTTGTCTGCCGCCGTCAGTCTCAAAAAAGCAATTAGACCAATCCATACAAACATCAGCTGGTCTACTAATCATATCTGGCTGCTACAAAAACAGTGAACTTTATTCAGATTTATAACGATGAATTGGTCGCTTACCAATCATGTTGAGGACTAGGCTAACTAATTCATACTGTGAGGATACCAATCAGCACACTAAAATGCATCAATTTAAACTTGCAATATATTGTGGCTAACCACACATAATATTGGTCTAATATTCACATACAAAACATTGATAGTATTACCCATCAACTCGGTCCGACTAACTACTCAGTTTCAGTCGGAAGCGACTAGTGGGTGCGCCGTGTCGATGTCCTTAGCTGGTGTTTTTTACCAGCTTAGGACATGGGCCGTGTTGATAGACATGCGCGGGGTTGGCATGGCTATCAACCGCCTGGTGAGACCGCACTTTGGCTCACCAGGTTGCCCCACGGCGTGCCCACTAGTCGCTGGAGACGACCAACATCCCAAACCACAAAAAAATGGTGCTCCAGCTTAAGGCCAGAACACCATTTTTGAATTGCTTTAATTATTCAACGCCAACTTCGTTACGAACGACGTCCACGATGCGGTCAACGTATTCGTTGACTAATTCGTTGGTCTTAGCTTCGGCCATGACCCGGAGTAAATCTTGGGTCCCAGAAGGACGAACTAAGACGCGGCCATCACCGGCCATTTCGCCTTCAACTTCGCTAATCACATCTTTGATTGCTTGGTTGTCCAAAGCGGCTTTCTTATCTTGAACTTTAACGTTCACTAATTTTTGCGGATAAGTGGTTACTTCGTCAGCTAATTCGGATAACTTCTTACCGGTTTCCTTCATGACGCGCAACAATTGAATCCCAGTTAACATTCCGTCACCAGTCGTATTGAAATCTAAGAAGACCACGTGACCAGATTGTTCACCACCGAGGTTGAAGCCGTCTTTGATCATTTCTTCAACGACGTAACGGTCGCCAACTTGGGTTTGTTCACTGTGTAAGCCGGCGGTTTCTAAGGCTTTGTAAAGACCGATATTACTCATAACCGTCGTGACAACCGTATCCTTCTTCAGCTTGCCGCGTTCGCTTAAGAACTTCCCACAGATGTACATAATCTTATCGCCATCGATAACATTACCTAATTCATCGACCGCAATACAACGGTCCCCGTCACCATCAAAGGCTAACCCAACTTGGGCGCCCTTTTCAACGACAAATTTTGCCAAAGCTTCGGGATGAGTTGAACCGACACCTTTGTTGATGTTTAAGCCGTCTGGTGACGTGGCCATTGTTTCAAAGTCCACGTTTAAGTCAGCGAAAATCCGCGATACTAAGTTGCTTGTCGAACCATTGGCCCCGTCAACCGCTAAGTGTAAGCCACTTAAGTCATCAGGAATGGTTTGTTCCAAGAATTGGGAATACTTTAAGTTACCTTCTGGGAAGTCCGCGACCGTGCCTAAACCTTCCGCAGCTGGCCGTGGTAAGTCATCGGTTTCTTTTTCGAGTAAGGCTTCGATTTCTTCTTCTTTGGCATCGGACAACTTGAAGCCGTCGCCACCAAAGAACTTGATACCGTTATCTTCAACCGGGTTATGTGAAGCTGAGATCATGACCCCGGCATCGGCGTCTTGAATCCGAACTAAGTAAGCAACCCCGGGTGTCGTAATGACGCCTAAGCGTAAAACTTCAATCCCAGCTGAGAGCAAGCCGGCTACTAAGGCTTCTTCTAACATTTGACCGGAAATCCGCGTGTCACGTGCGACTAAGACGCGTGGTTGCGCGTCTTTGTTTTCAGCATGTTCGGTTAGCACATAACCGCCAGCGCGGCCTAAACGAAAGGCCAATTCGGGAGTTAAACCAGAGTTAGCAATCCCACGCACACCATCAGTTCCAAAATATTTCATTGTTAATTTACCTCATTTCAAATTTTCAGTTA
Source organism: Lactiplantibacillus fabifermentans DSM 21115 (assembly GCF_000498955.2). GTDB lineage: Bacteria > Bacillota > Bacilli > Lactobacillales > Lactobacillaceae > Lactiplantibacillus > Lactiplantibacillus fabifermentans. The sequence continues at coordinate 12,032 of NZ_AYGX02000068.1, forward strand.
TCAGTTTTAACCGTAATTTTTACTTTGATTGACGTTGGGCTCACCGCCGAAACGCCATCTTCATCACTCGTTGACAACTTAACGGTCTTCGTCGTCGTTTCCGTGACCCCGGTCACATCCACGTTGACGGGGAACTTCGATAACTTCGCCAACGCGGATTTGCTCCCAGTGAGCTTGACGGACTTCGTATCCGTTGAGAACGAATAACTCGTGTCCGCCGACGTTTTCCCACTGGCTTTCAAGTCCACTGCCACATCTTTGGTGGCGTTGGCTTGTGTAATTGGAATATACACGGAAGTCGTCGATGGTGTCAAGACCACATTTAAGGTTTGACCATTGGCATCTAGGGCTTCTAGCATCGCTTGTTGGTTAACCGACTTCGTTAAGTTCTTTTCAGTATTGACGACCGCCACAACTTTGGCGACCTTGCTAACTTCGCTGACCGCCCCCGTCACTTTCACGGACGACGTGCCTAAACGCGCGGTGCCCGCTTCGTACCCGGAAGCAACGTTGCTATCATTGAAATCGGCACTGACTTTATAAGTCGCAGTCCGCCGCGGTTGGATGTTGATATGAATATATTTTTGATTCAAAGAATAACTTAATTCTTTATTTAAACCATCGACTTTGACTTTAACGCTATGCCGCCCCACGGCTAAATCCGACAAGTCGGCATAAACTTTAAAGTTCTGAGTATTAGCGGTAGTCGTCACTAAGGCAGCCGGCCCTTCAATAGTAATCTTAATATTTTCAGGATACCCGGTGACAAAATATTTCGTGCTATTCACGTTTAGCTCCAGCGGCGCACTGATCGTGACTTTCCGGTTAGAGGTCAACGTCGTCTTAGAAATATTATTCGTTAACGAACTCGAGTTATTCGATGTTTTACTCGAATTGACATAAGCGAATAAAACTAAGGCACAGATCAAGGCAAGTAAGCGCATCGACCACGAACTATTCATAAATTTTTTCATTTCCGGGGCCCCCCTCCAAAAATGCGTCCAAACCAATTTTGAATCGCATTTTGACGAGTTTGGTCTTCCGGTGTAATTAAGACTTGGCGGAAGTAACGTAAATAATTTTCACGCGTCATACCACGCATTAATTCGTTATCTTTCGTAATCGAAACTTCACCAGTTTCTTCGGAAATAACAATCGTTAAAGCATCCGTCACTTCACTGATTCCGACGGCCGCGCGGTGTCGCGTTCCTAACTCTTTTGGAATCAAATTACTTTCTGACAACGGTAAATAAGCCGCCGCGACTTTAATTTGATTATCTTGAATAATCACGGCCCCATCATGTAAAGGCGTGTTCGGAATAAAGATATTAATGAGCAATTCACCGCTAATATCCGCATCTAAGGCAATCCCAGTTTCGATATAATCTTCCAAACCAGTATCCATCTTAATCGACATCAACGCCCCAATCCGCCGTTTGGCCATGTATTGAATGGCCTTATCTAACTCCGCGATCATGTGCTCTTCATCTTCATTTTGATGCTTGCGAACAAACATCGACCCACGGCCCAAGTGTTCCAAGCCGCGCCGAATTTCTGGTTGGAAAATGATGACCATCGCAATGACTGCCCAGTTAATAACTTGGTCCATAATCCACGAAACGGTATCTAGACCAATGATGACACTTAAGAATTTTACAATCGCAATCACAATAATTCCACGGAATAATTGGACCGCCTTCGTCCCGCGTAATAGGACGATTAATTCATAAATGACAAACCAGACTACCAGAATGTCAAGGAGCCGGACAAAGTTTGATACTGTCAACAAATTGCTCCAATTGAAATTCATAGTCCCCCTCCTTATGAAAATTATTTACTTTCACATTATAGCACGGGGACCACTTTCTCGTGGGGCCTTTTCAGCGCGGTTCGGCATTTTGCTGGAGAAATTGAATAAATATTAAGCTTGCGTTCATTTAATATAGATTAGATAATATTTCTGTTAAACTAGTCTTGAAAGTGTGGTGATCAAATGACTAAGATACAGCGTTGGGTCGTGCGACTCCTCTATTGGAGTTTTATCGCCTTCGCCGCGCTGACCTTTCATGATTCGTTCCGTTTCTTATTGCTAAATACGCTTTTAGCTTATATTCCGATTGAACTCAGTTTCTGGCTAACGTCCAAACGTTCGCCCATCATTTTTTGGATCATGGCGGTCGTTTGGTTACTGTTTTATCCGAATGCACCGTATTTAATGACCGATTTGTTTCATTTGAGTATTTTGAAACCATACGGCATTAACGGGATGCTCCGGTTTAACTTACCGATGTGGCGCGATTTTGCCTACTTAGTGGGGGCCGCGATTGTGTCGACAATTATCGGCACCCTCGGCGTCGACCAAATCGCCCAAGAATGTCAACGGCGCCTCCATCTCAGCAAACTTCCAGCCGGTCGTACCATCATCAGTGCCGCGCTGTTCTTATTTGCGAGCATCGGCGTCTACGTTGGCCGCTTCTTACGCCTACATTCCATTTATTTATTAATTACGCCGCAATACATCATTAAACAACTCGTTGAGATGTGGTCTGCTAAAATGTTGGCATTCGTCTTACTGATGTGGCTACTCCAGCTCGTCATTTACTTAGCATGGCGCTTCAGCGTGACGGCGGCAGTCAACGCCAATTCAAAATAGCATTCGCGATACAATTATCAATTGTATTTTTCTTGCAGTTGTTTTGCCGCAGTTGAACTGGACATTTCATTCAAATAATATTAAACAGAGGTCGCCGTTGTAACTGGTGACCTCTGTTTTTACTTAGGCTATTGAATAGTAAGTTGAACTCAGTAACCAGCCTGCATTCAATCGTTGCCACCTGATCTATAGCTATAATCAGCCTAGCTGGCAGCGACAATCACTAACTATCGTGGTACTTACAACTTAGCAATTTCGCTCTGGCGTTCGCGACACCACCATACCGGCACACCCAACTCACTAGCCCCCGCGGCTGCATCGGGCATCATTTTAATCAGTGCATCGTAGCAATCAACCGGGGCACTTTGTAAATTACCATTGAGATTGATCCGGACTGGCGCATTTTCATCCGCTAAACTTTCCCATAAATAACTATACGCAGCTCGTTGCGCAGCCGTCACTGGTTCGGTTGCTTGACTCATATGGGCCGCACTGGCTTGGTCAAGTTCACCGATATGCGCCCATTGCCGTAACCCCACAGCGGGGGTAGTGACAACTTCGGTCAACGGCACATGCACCTGCTGGAGTTGCCCCGAGGAAGTTAAGTGACCACATAACCAGCAAAAACCCGCATAGTCATCCGGTTGGTCACTCCACCAGACGCGCAACTGAGCATGGCGAGCAACGGCACTATCTAACCGTTGAATGGCTGCTTGCATATCGGCAAACTTTTGGTCATGGATTAACCAAAACGTATTCTCCGAATCAGCTAACCGCTCCAAATCGCCGAACCCTAAATAAAGCGGCAAGCAGATAACGTCATTCCTATCAGTAGCCAAAGTATCAGCTAATTCTTCATTAAAAGTCACTTCAATCATATGATGACCCCCATACACATTTTCTTATCGCATTCATTATGATTTTACGCTAATCGGGGCTTAATTACGACTAACAACTCAAAAATGGCTGTCTAATGAAATTGAAATTTCATCAGACAGCCATTTAGTTGTTGCTATTTTTACGATTGAAACGTGCGACCAAAGGCAGTTTGTTCCGCTTAACCCGGAATCGGCAACCATGCCCAAAACCCGGGCATAATTACCGATTCCACGTTAATGCTCGCAAACTAACCGCCTTTGGTCACACTCTTGCTAAATTTAGTTAATCATTTTAGGATCGCTATAGCTGGCATGAGGATTACGTTTATCATGTAAGCCGCTAAACCCACTAAAGCCCATCGCAGTAGCTTTCTTTTCCGCATCACTAATATAGCGTAACGTATCATCAGCTCGCTTTTCCCCATAAACTTGGAGCCATTGATGGAAACGTTCATCAGAAGTCGTCGTGATTTCCTTTTCAACCCGCGCACCACTGGGCGTTAAGGATAAATATTTGATCCGACGATCCTTCGTATTAGTCGTTTGGTCGATATACTTCAAGTCCAGTAAAACGTTGATTTGACGGGCGATTGCGCTCCGTGAAACCCGTTGCGCGTTGGCAATTTTAACCAACGTTAACGGTTCTTCACTAGTCGCAATCATCCGCATCACGATATACGCTTCAAAGGTGATTTTATATGGTCGTGTTGGTACTGAAACAAAGTCGCCAATATACTTTAAAATGTGCATATAAGTTTCAACGAATTGTTCATGAATTTCTGATTCTGTCATCTTGCGTCCCCCCGCTATGTCATGTGCCTAAAATAATCCCTTTTGAATAAAAAACTAATTATTGGTTCAAATCGTTCACTATGAATATCATTCTAACATTATTATAACCGAGAACTATTACTTTGCAATACACAAAATTAATTAATCATCCTCGGCATCGTCATCATTAAGCATCAATAAGTTCTCTGAATAGTTAATGAACTGTCGTAATTTTGCGGCCGTGCGTAAACTAATTTGCCCGCTTTCAAGCAAATGTTGGACCCCCGCGCGTTCCGCACCTAGACTTTTTATCCGTAACATCTGCCGTTGATGTTCATAGTCCGCCCGTGACATACTGTGGTCGGCTTTGGCATTTTCAATGCGATTACGGTAATGAACGATTAAGTGGTATAAAGCTTGGCGGTCGAACTGCTGCTCATCAACGCTCGCCTGTTTTAAGTATTGAGACAACGACTTAATTGCCGCCTTAGAGGTTACCCGCGTAATCTCCGCTTGTTCGGCGCGCAATTTATCAGTATCCATCGGTGATAGCCATAAGTGCAATCCTTGCATCGCCCGCCCCAAAAGTAATCGTAACGACCGTAACGTTGGCAAACCGGGCTTGTGGGCGGCTTGTGATAAACGTTGCTCGCGCTTATCAATCCGCCGCAGGTACGCTTGGGCTGCCGCTTTCGACGTTTCACCCTTCGCGACCATCTCTTGGACAGCTTGGCGTTCCCCCGCCAAAGCCACTAAGCGTAACTGCATTTCATCAGTCAACATCGGTTGCAATTCGTCGGCCGTTTGTGACGCCACTTCCAAGCGACGAATTTGAAACTGTTGGTCCAAAATCAAGTCATAAGCGGCTCGTTGATTTTCCGGTCGCCGATGCTCTTCAATATTTTGAACAGCTAACTGCAAAATATAAATGCGGGCTTGTTTGTAATTAATCTGTGTCGGAACATCGCCCGCTGGTTCCTCAACTTCATGATCGGCATCGTCAGCCGGACCACCTGCTAAGACACTGTCGTCTTCATCTAAGCTCGAGCCCCGTGTCATGAACGGCAATGACTTGGACGCCATTAATGGTAAAATACCGGCCGCGGCCACGAGGCTCACAATAATCACCCCAGCCGCAATAAATAGCACTAAAGACCGTTCTGGAAAAGCATCGCCATTGGCAATCACCGTCGGAATCGTAAAGACCCCGGCCATCGTGATGGCGCCACGAACCCCGGACAAACCGGATAAGGCCGCAATGCGGACACTCGGACGTTTCTTGGAATGGTCGCGTAACCAACCGAATAGCATGTAGCCATAAGTCCACGCGACCCGAATTAATAGCAAGATTCCCCACACAATCAACACATCAAAGACGGCATGCAAGGTATTCGTATGCGTTCCTTTAATCGTCGCTTGCGTGGCAACGGGAAGTTCAATCCCTAAAATTAAGAAAATAATCCCATTTAATAAGTAAACAATAATATTCCAAACTTTTTCGGTCACTAATTTGAGTTCCGGCGCATCTTCACTCTCATGGGAATTTTGAATGTGGGTCAAGACCCCGGCAGCAACCACGGCGACGACCCCCGATGCGGAGAACCATTCTTCCGCCACGAAATAAATCGCAAACGGCGTCAAAATTTGTAAAACGACGTTAAAGACCGTATCGTTGATTCCTTCACGACGCAAGACATCACGAATCAGCTGGATAATAGTAATCATTAGTAATCCAACGGCTAACCCGACCAAACTAATATAAAAGAAGTCGCCAACCGCTTTACCCAAAACAAAGCTCCCAGTAACCGCCGCCGCCAAGGCATACTTGAACCCAATCAGGCCACTGGCATCGTTGATCAAACTTTCACCACTGACCAAATGCAAGACTTCTTTAGGCAGTTTGACCCCTTCAGAAATGGACTGCACGGCCACGGGATCGGTCGGCGATAAGATGGCAGCTAAAGCGATGGCAACCGCTAACGGAATCGTTGGGATTAAAACGTGAATCAAAAAACCACCTAAAATGGTCGTAATAAAGACTAAGACGATTGCATTGGCAAAAATCGCCCCACGCAGTTCCCACAGCTCTTGCTTTGGGAACTCTCTGCCATCGTTGTACAACATCGGTGCAATAAAGACGAGCATGAACCAGTCCGTTTGCAGTTTCACTTGTACATTTAATAATAAAGCCACTCCTAGACCCAGCCCGACTTGAATCAAACTGACCGGGATTGCGACTAGATAGTGGCTCAACACATTCGACAGCAGCACTAAACATGCCAATAAAATCACTAATTCAATGATCGGCATTAAAGGTGTTGCCTCCTTTGTTCAATTGACTTCAACTAGGCGTCTTCCCCGATAATCCGTACTTCGGTTTCGAGGTGGACCCCAAACTTTTCAAATACGACGGCTTGGACGTGATGAATCATATCCATATAGTCGGTCGCCGTCGCATGATCAACATTAATAATAAAACCAGCGTGCTTCTTTGAAACTTGCGCGCCACCAATTTGATACCCTTGTAAGCCGGCATCGTGAATTAGTTTACCAGTAAAGTAACCAGTTGGTCGCTTAAAGACACTCCCACACGAAGGCCATTCGAGCGGTTGTTTAGAAGCCCGCAGTTCGTTTAATTCATCCATCCGGGCTTGAATCTTAGTTTGGTCACCGGGCTTTAAAGCAAAAGTCGCGTTAACGACCGTATCATCATAGTCTTGGACGGTACTGTGCCGGTAACTGAAGTCTAACTCAGTGTTCGTCAACGTTTTTAGTTGACCTTGCGCCGTAATGACCGTGATTTCTTCAACGACTTCACTCATTTCACCGCCATAAGCACCCGCATTCATGAAGACCGCGCCCCCAACGCTTCCCGGAATGCCAGCAGCAAATTCTAGGCCGGTCAAGCTCGCGGCACATGCGGCTTTGGTGGCAGCAATTAATGCCGCGCCCGCTTCCGCGACAACTTTAGTTTCACTCGCATGAATTTGGTTCATGCTAGTTAAGATAATGGTCAAACCGCGAATGCCGCCATCTTTAACAATCAAGTTGCTGGCATTACCAATAACGGTCAACGGCATTTTTTCGGCGTCGGCGTATTCGATTAACGCCTTGGCTTCACTAATTGACTTGGGGAACGCTACAAAATCGGCTGGCCCCCCGGTTTTCGTATTCGTATAATGACTGAGTGATTCATCTTTTTTAATTTCAATGGCTGGAAAAGCGGCCAAGACATCTTGCGACATGGGGGAAGTTCCTTTCATATTTCAATTTAAAGTCTATCTGTTAATAATATCACTTTTTAGTCGCTTAATAAATGACGGCACACCGCGTGACTCGTAATCGCCGAAGTCGGGTCAACTGGGTTTGGTCCATGGGTCGCCACCGCCGTTAAGAAGGCCCGAGTCAACGGCGCAAAGCCCCGTTTTTCCAAGGTCGGTGTCCAATCAGGGAAACTAGTCGTTTGCGTCTGCGCGGTATTTAAGGTCGTAATGGTATTCAGATCTGTGACCGTCGCCCGCTTAGTTAACCCTTGAACCGTCGTTTGTTCAAGGTTGACGCCACCGTACATATCCGTCACCACTTGTAATTGAGTGTGGGCCGTTTTAGCCATAAAGTAGCCCTGCCCCAACGCACCGTCTGGCATCGTGACGATGCGACCATCCGTTGCTTCAAGGGGTTCGTCTAATAAGTATAAGCCCGTATCCACAGTATGAATCATCAAGTCAAAAACGGCTGTTTCGGGATCTTGACCACCCGTTTCGCGAATCTTTTCGGCATTAATATAGCGTTTATCTGGTAAGGCTTTGAGTTGTTGATTGAACGGGGCAAAGCGGCGATTAAAGCCACAAGTTAACAATAAATGCCGCGACGCCGCTAAATCATACAGCGCTTGGACCGCTTGCAAATCATTTGAAACTGGTTTATCGACATACACGTTAATGTCGGCTAACAATAGCTGCTTAATGATAGCCGCATGGGTGGCCGTTGGCGTGTGGACAAAGACCGCCGCCGGTTTTGCTGCAATTAACTCATCCAAGTCCGCATGGGTATGGGTAAAGCCATATTCGGCAGCGAGTTGTTGCCGTTTTTCTGGGTTGCGGGTAGTTAAATGAAATTCATATTGATCTTGCATCGTGGCCATTACTGGTAAGTACGCTTTTTGGGCAATATTGCCAAGACCCATGACACCAATTTTTAACATGTTAAATCCTCCATTATATCGCCCGAAAATGCGCTACAATATACTTATCGTACACAAAAGAAAGGCGTTGATTATAAAATGAAACTCATCTCGTGGAACGTCAACGGACTCCGAGCCGCCGTCAAGCACGGCTTCATCGATACTTTTAACGAGCTCGATGCCGATTGGTTCTGTGTTCAAGAAACTAAATTACAAGCCGGCCAAATCGACCTTGAGCTACCGGGCTACGAACAATATTGGAACTACGCCGACCGGAAAGGCTACTCTGGAACCGCTATCTTTACTAAGCATACACCACTTAATGTCACTTATGGGATTGGGGTACCGGAACATGATACTGAAGGCCGCGTCATCACGCTTGAATATGATAATTATTATATCGTAACGTGTTATACGCCCAACTCTGGTGGTGAACTCAAACGGTTAGCTTATCGTCAAACTTGGGAAGACGCCTTTTTAGATTATATTAACGGTCTAAATGCCAGCAAGCCCGTGATTTTCTGTGGCGATTTGAATGTGGCCCATGAAAATATTGACTTAAAGAACTGGCGTAGCAACCATCACAGTGCGGGCTTTACGGATGAAGAACGCGCCAAGTTCACCACCCTCTTAGCGAACGGTTATACCGATACGTTCCGGCACTTTTATCCAGACCAAACGGAAATCTACTCTTGGTGGAGTTATCGGTTCCACGCCCGTGACAATAATTCCGGTTGGCGGATTGACTACTTCATCACTTCAAATCAACTTAGCGACCGCTTATTAAATGCCCGTATCTTAAATGAAGTCATGGGTTCGGACCATTGCCCGGTTGAATTAGATATCCGGCTCTAACAAACCGCTGACTTGAAATTTGCGGCCGTTGCCCGTACGATTAAGACCAAACTATAAAGAAATGATGGTGACTAATTTTGAATTTTGTCGCAATGGATTTTGAAACCGCCAGTGGCAAACGCGATAGTGCTTGTTCCTTAGCCTTAACGGTGGTCCGCAACGACCAAATTGCCGATGAATTTTATACGTTGATCAAGCCGGAAAGTGACTTTTTCTGGCGCAACGTTCAGATTCATGGCATTCACGAAGAAGACGTCGCCGATGCGCCTAAATTTCCCGCCGTCTGGGACCATATCGCGCCGTTTTTCCAACGCGACCGCTTAGTCATTGCTCACAATGCCAATTTCGATACCGACGTCTTAAAAAAGACGCTCGCCCATTACGGTATCCGCGTTCCCGAGTATCTCTCAATGGACACCTTAGCTACAAGCAAGAAGTTCTACCCCGAACTGCCCAATCACAAACTAGATACCATGTGTCGGGCCCTCGACATCGAACTGCAGCACCACCACAACGCTTTAGATGACAGTTTAGCTTGCGCCAATATCTTATTATCACAAGCGCAGACGTTTGGCGTCCAACAGTTGAAACCGTTTGTGCGGATTCAAGGTTAAGTCTTAATATGGCAAACTTTTAGGCTAGTGTTCATGGCCGCCCGCCGCGCCTAGTCCGTGCGCCGTGGGGCAGACCTGACGCCATAGTGCGGTCGTCAGGGCGCCCGGACTAGGCGCGACGGGCTAAATTGAACTAACAATTAATTTATATGCTGACTTGCTGGTCATCACCAGTTGGTCAGTTTTTTTATTCGGAATGAATTCGTGATTTACCACCAAACTATTTCCAACCCTTGAGTGGTTTAAAGTTGATGTCACCTAGCTTGTATGAAAAAAATAGTCCCAAGCAATATAAATTGATGATACCCAGTGACTAGCTCACTATCTAGCCAATCTGAGGATGGTTGCCATAAGTCCCAACATAATTTCATTTCAAGCTAGCCAGTGCCAATTTAGCTGCCGGCTGACTGTAATGGAATCCGCTATGCGGGTGGCGTTAACGGGATTGGGCTATAGCCCGTTTACACCACGGACGTCTTTTGAGACTTGGGTTGTAGGCTCAAAAGCGAGGTTCAAGACCGCTTCTCAGGCTTGGACCGGTCCCCATAGCGGATGGAATTACAGTCAGCCGGTAGCGGCCCACGAGCACAAAAAAACGACTACCACCGAAGCGATAGCCGTTCACGATTAACTCACATCTAAGACCATATCCACCGCTGGGACTTTTTCGCCAGTCGGATCAGTCACGTCATAACTCGTTGGCGTGACTTGTTTGAAACCAAAATGCTGGTACAGTTTAGCTGCACGTTGATTGCGTAATTGCACCGTCAAAAATAATTGACTCAAGGTGCTGTAATCTTCCGCCCAGGCGATCATCTCATCGACGAGCGCGCTGCCCAGACCGGCACCCCAATACTGCTTGCGAACCGCAACCCCGATTTCGCCTTGCTTTTTGATTAAATCATCCGTTGCTTGAACGGTCCCGACGCCAATCAAGTCGTCACCAAGCGCTGCCACAAAGATCACATTAGTTGTCGTTCTAGTAATCTGCTCAATTTGTTGGCGTTCTTCGGCCTCAGTCAATTCGCCGAGACCATCATCCACTGTAAATGTATTCGATTCCGTCGCCAACTGGGTCAGTAACGCTAATAGCTGTGCCGCATCACTCGGCTCAGCGGGACGAATATCAACAACTTCAGCTGTCATGGTTGTCACCTCTTCAATTGATCAACCAACTTTTGATAATGCGAGCCGTTGGGTTCAAACGTAATCTGACGGGTATCCGCGGCGTCAGTTGCCCGACTAAGGGTAATCCGTAAGTAGTCACTCGGGAGTAACTCCTGAATAAATTCTGACCATTCGACCACGCTCACACCGTCGCCATCAAAATATTCATCAAGTCCTAAATCTTCCGCACCACCATCTTCCAAGCGATAGACATCCATATGATAAAGCGGTAGGCGACCTTGATGGTATTCACGCACGAGCGTAAACGTTGGACTTTTGACATTGCGGTCAATGCCTAAACTTTTCGCTAACCCTTTCGTGAAGGTCGTTTTGCCGGCGCCTAAATCGCCATCCAATAAAATTAAATCTCCGGGTTCAACTAAGTTCCCCACTTGAGCGCCTAGTTGCATCGTTTGTTCCGGAGCTGTCACCGTGACTGATTGCATAAATTTCCCGTATCCTTCCATTTCATAACTGCTCTCATTATAAGAAAAACGGGCGAAACTTCAAAGCACAAGCTCTGAAGTTCCGCCCGTTTAACAAACTAATTAGGCATCTAACCCTTGCGCAGCCGTAATAATGGCCACTTTATAAACATCTTCTTCACTCGCCCCGCGTGATAAATCGGAAACGGGCTTGTTTAACCCTTGTAAGATAGGACCAACCGCTTCAAAGCCACCGAAGCGTTGGGCAATCTTGTAGCCAATGTTCCCAGATTGGAGTTCTGGGAAGACAAAGACATTCGCATGCCCCGCCACTTTAGAGCCGGGCGCTTTTTGCAAGCCGACCTTTTCAACAAAGGCAGCATCGAATTGTAATTCACCATCAATGGCTAATTCGGGGTCAGCAGCTTGGGCTTTAGCCGTCGCCTCTTGCATCTTCGTGACCATATCGCCCTTAGCGGAACCTTTAGTTGAGAAGCTCAACATCGCCACGCGCGGATCAATATCAAAGATTTTCGCTGTATGGGCACTTTGCGTTGCAATTTCAGCTAACGTATCCGCATCGGGATCGATGTTAATGGCACAGTCCGCAAAGACATAACGTTCGTCACCTTTTTGCATGATAAACGCGCCACTAATCCGATGAGAACCCGGCTTAGTTTTAATGATTTGTAAGGCTGGACGGACCGTGTCACCGGTGGAATGCACGGCGCCAGAAACCATCCCATCAGCTTGGCCTAAATAAACTAACATCGTCCCAAAATAGTTAGCATCGGCCAACATTTCAGCAGCTTGTTCCGGCGTATTCTTACCTTTACGGCGTTCAACGAAAGCATCTAACATCGCTTGTTTTTCAGCGGCTGGATAGGTGGCGGGGTCTAACACTTGGACCCCCGTCAAGTCAGCGTTTAAATCTTTAGCAACGGCTTCAACTTTAGCTTGGTCGCCCAAGATGATTGGCTTAACTAAACCGTCGGCTGCTAAACGGGCAGCCGCGCCGACAATACGCGGTTCCGTACCTTCGGGGAAAACGATTGTTTTATTTTGACCAGTAATTTTTTTAGCTAATGATGCGAATAAATCCATGAGATGACCCTCCAATAAAAAATTTAATTTTTAGCACTGACGTGTTCTGGAAGTTGCCAATCGATTGGTTGTTCGCCAAACGATTCTAAAGCAATATTCGTCTTGGAAAATGGCTTGGAGCCAAAGAAACCGCGGTAAGCTGATAACGGACTCGGATGTGGTGATTGTAACACCACATTTTTTTGCGTATCAATCAACTTAATTTTCGAACGCGCAGCACTGCCCCATAAAATAAAGACAACCGGCGTGGACCGTTCTGACAGCCGCTGAATGGCGACATCAGTTAGTTGTTCCCAGCCTTTACCCGCGTGCGAAAATGCCACGCCATTTTGGACCGTTAATACGGAGTTTAATAGTAACACCCCTTGTTTAGCCCAGCTTTCCAAATAACCATGATCAACCGGCGTACAGCCAACATCGGTTTGCAATTCTTTATAAATATTTTGCAACGAAGGCGGTACTTTGACCCCGGGCAACACGGAAAAACTCAAACCGTGCGCCTGACCGGGGCCATGGTAAGGATCCTGCCCTAAAATAACAACCTTTGTGTCGGCAAAGGGCGTCCATTCAAAGGCTTGAAAAATATTATACATATCTGGATGGATATTTTTAGTTCGATATTCATTTTTCAGAAAAGTATGTAACTGTTGGTAGTAGGGCTTCTCAAATTCCGGCTCTAACACGTCCCACCAGTCAGTATGAATAAACGCTTTCATTCCTAACACCTCTAGCATCATTGTAGCATACTAAAAACCGGGAATGATAATAATTCTGAAATCGCTAGTAAACATGTTAGAATGTATTTATCAATAACAACGAAGGATGTGACAAAATGATCTCGATTATCGCTTCTGACATGGACGGTACGCTGTTGAACAACGAAATGACCGTTTCTGACTTTAATGCCCAAGCCATTCGCAAAGCTCAGCAACAAGGCGTCCACTTTATTGTGTCGACTGGTCGGCGCTATTCTGAAGCGCAACCGCTCTTAGCGGCTCAAGGGATTACCGCCCCATTGATTACCTTAAACGGAGCTGAAGTCTACGATGCTTCTGGCAAAATGCTCGACATGGTCCCCATCACCAACACGGTGGCCCGCGCTATTTTCCATACCTTAAATGCTAAAGGCTATTATTTTGAAGTTGTTGGCAACGATGGGATTTACTCCAATAACAAAGCTAAACGGATTGAAGAAATCGCGCATCTTTTAACAAACCTAAATCCGGATACTTCATTCAAAATCGCGGTATCACTCGCATCCGCCCGTTTAGAATTAATGGATATTAATTATGTCGATAATTACGATGAACTTTTAGCCGACCCGAAGAAACACGTAATGAAGATTATCACGTTCAGCCAAGACGGTCCCGCTAAATTGCAACCACTGGCCGATGAACTTTTAGCGAAACATTCTTCCCTAAAAATCACCTCCAGTTCACGCTCTAATATCGAGATCAATAACATCAACGCCCAAAAGGGAATTGCGGTTGAACGTTACGCCAACATGCTCAATACCCCGATGACCGATGTGATGGCGATTGGTGACAATAACAATGACGTTTCGATGTTGGAGCTGGCTGGCACAAGTTACGCCATGGGCAACGCCACGACCGAAGTTAAACAGTTAGCAAGTCACATCACAGACACGAATGTTAACGACGGGGTCGGCAAAGCCATCTTGGAAGTGTTAGCGCAACAATAGTTCACCGGGAAATGAGGGTTTGAAATGCGTAAATTATATTTCAGCCGCAATAGTTTCGCCAAAGGTGCCCGCATCGTCCGCGATGCCCACGACCAATCGCATTATTTGCTAGTTGGGCGCTGGGGCCGACGCCAAGATGCGCTCAGCCTATATGCCATCCAAGGCGAACTGCTTGCCGAAATTAAACAAACCTCACTTGGCCTCTTGCCGAAGTTTGATTTGTACTATAACCGCCAAAACGTCGGCTCCATTAGCAAGACGCTCGGCTTTTGGCATGAAATGATTTATGTGCGCAAATTACGTTGGATTATCATGGGCAGCTTAAATACCGAAAGCTACCGGATCTACCACGGTACTGATCTAGTGATGACAATGCGCCCCGTCGTCACTTCAAACGGCGAAGCCTTCGAACTAGAGATCGCCGAAGAAACCATCGAACCCATCTGCATTTGCGTCGCCGCCATCTTGGACCACTGGCAAAAACCAACGAACCGTAATCGTGATAAAGTGTTAGGCGATAATTATAACGTGACCTTTGGTGAGAGTAACTATACGTTGCATTCCCATCATAAGGTGCCGCAACCCTAGAGCGGTTGGGCCGGCGGGTAATGTCTGAGCGTAGCCTAGTTACGGGGATTGCCCGGCGCTCTTTCCGGGTGATGACCGTAACGTGGCTAAGCGCAGGACATTGCCGGCCCAACCGCGTTTCGGCTATATTGTTGAGAAGCGCCTAGTTATGGGGATTGCCCGGCGCTCTTTCCGGGTGATGACCATAACGTAGCTAAGCGCAGGGCGTTGCCGCGGGGACCGCGTTTCGACTATATTGTTGAGAAAACCGCCTAGTTACGGGGATTGCCCGGTGCTTTTTCCGGGTGATGCCCGTAAAGTAGCTAAGCGCAGGACATTGCCGGCCCAACCGCGTTTCGACTATATTGTTGAGAAAACCACCTAGTTATGGGGATTGCCCGGCACGCTTTCCGGGTGATACCCGTAACGTAGCTAAGCGCAGGGCGTTGCCGCGGGGACCGCGTTTCGACAGTATCGTTGCGAAAACCTACTTAACCATAATTATCACCGACAAACCAAAAAACGATAAACACAAATGGACGCCACTACAACACATGTAGGAGCGTCCATTTTAATATAAAAAATCAATTTAGTTATGTGTCACAAACACCCACCAACAAGCTAAACTAGCTTCGTCATTTATTCAGCACCAACACTTGCTCGGTCAGCTTAACCCCCACTGGCAAAGTCTCCACCAGTGGTTGGGCAATTTTTTCAAAGCCATAATGTTGATAAAACTGAATCGCCGCCACATTGCTAGCAAGCGCGACAATCATCACCGGTGCGTTAGTCGGCAATTGGGCCAACGCAGCATCCATCAGTCGCCGCCCGAGGCCTTGATGTTGATAGGCCGGTAAGATATAAATCGAATAAATCTCTTGATACCCGGCCCACGCTTGCCGACGAGCCGGACCGTAGCTACAAACACCCACGATTTGTTGCTGCGCATTGAAGGCCAAGACCGTTCGTTGCCACCGTTGTTGCGGATGCCACATTTGCGGCGTTAAGCTCGCTAAATACGCCGCTGGTAATTGGCCCCGATACGTGGTCCGCCAGACCGTTAAATACAAAGCGGCGACCGCCGCGAAATCATCATCCACGCGCGCTCGCCGAATTGTTATCGAGTTAGACATTAATCACTTTGTTTAAGAAATCTTGTAGCCGCGGACTTTGTGGGTGATCAAAGACGTCCTCCGGTTTACCCGTTTCTTGAATCAAACCGTCCGCCATAAAGACGACACGGTCAGCCACTTCTTTAGCGAAGCCCATTTCATGAGTGACCACAATCATGGTCATCCCTTTAGCCGCTAAGTCTTTCATAACATCTAAGACATCGCCGACCATTTCCGGGTCCAACGCGGAAGTAGGTTCATCAAACAACATAATTTTAGGATTCATAGCCAGCGCGCGGGCAATTGCGACCCGTTGTTTTTGCCCCCCAGATAAGGATTTGGGCATTGCATCCGCCTTGTCACCTAAGCCGACCGTGTCTAATAAATCCCGGGCCGTTTTTTCAGCAGCTTCCTTGGACGCTTTTTTCAATTGAATCGGCGCCAACGTGATGTTTTGTAACACGGTCAAATGTGGGAATAAATTGAAGTGTTGAAAGACCATCCCAATATTTTCACGCACTAAGTTAATATTAGTCCCTTTATCAGAAAGGTCATAACCGCTAATCACGATTTGGCCTTTAGTGGGTACTTCCAAATCATTCAAGCACCGTAAGAAAGTACTCTTACCGGAACCAGAAGGACCAATCATACAAACGACTTCGTTATCTTGAACTTCGAGATTTAACCCTTTTAACACTTCATTGTCGCCATAACTTTTGTGTAAATCTTTAACTACCACTTTTGCCATGCTTAGTTAATCCTCCTTTGAACCCAATTTGAAAGCCACGTTAATAACGTAATAATAATCAAGTAGATAATCGCAATCATCAACCAAATCTTGAACCCTTCAAAGTTACGGGCAATAATCAACGTCCCGGTTTGGGTCAATTCAACAATCCCGATAACGGACAGAATTGACGTATCCTTCAACGTAATAATAAATTGGTTAATAAATGACGGAATCATGATTCGAATCCCTTGCGGCATAATAACTTTCCGCATCGCCGTCCAATATGGCAACCCGAGTGAGCGGGCCGCTTCCATTTGGCCGTCATCAACGGCTTGGAACCCACCTTTGACGAAAGCCCCAGTATACGCCCCTTCATTGAGCATCAAGGTAATCATCCCAGCGACGAACGCTGGAATCTTGAAGCCATGCCCAATCAAGTCGGGGAACCCGATATAGATGAAGAACGCCAAAACCATTAATGGCATCCCCCGGAAAATATAAATAATCGTGCTAGAAATGGCTGGTCCGAGCTTCCCAGGCATCACCCCTAAGACCCCTAAGATCAATCCCATGATAGTCGCTAAAATAATTGAAATAATCGTTAGCTCCAAGGTCATCCATAACCCACTACCGATAGTACTCAAGTTTTGGGTGAACAAGCCGATGAAAGTCCGGCTGCTGGCCGTTTCACCAGTTAATGAGGATTCACTGGAATGTAAATATTTATCAACAATCTTTTTATATTGACCATCCGCTTTGATGGCTTTCAACCCTTTGTTGAATTTCTTCAACAAGACCGCATTTTTGCCTTTCTTAACGGCAAAGCCATAATCGCCGGCTTCATATTGTTTTGATACAATCTTCAACGCAATCCCATTTTTGATACCGTAAGACATTACTGGATAATCTTCAAAACAGGCGGCCGAGTTACCAACTTTAACATCATTGTACATGTTGTTAGAATCATTAAAATACTTAATCTTAAAACCATATTTGCTTTGAATGGACTTGGCGTAAGTCGCCCCAGCGGTCCCCGTCTTCAAAGCAACGGTCTTACCTTTTAATTGGCTAAAGTTTTTAATCTTGCTGCCCTTAGCCACAGCCATGACGACCCCCGAAGTATAATAGGCATTGGAGAAGTCAAAGGTTTGTTTCCGTTCCGGGGTAATGTTCATCCCGGCGATGACCCCATCAACTTGGTTAGCACTTAACTGCTGGACGGCGGCACCGAAGCTAATTGCTTTGAGCTTATAATTAATATGCTCTTTTTTCGCAATCGCTTTTAAAATATCAATATCAATCCCTTTATATGTACCACCCTTGGCTTGAAATTCAAACGGGGCAAAAGTGGTATCCGTCGCGATGGTGTAAGTTTTCGCTTGGGCCTGAGTGTTTAAACCAAACCAGCTCCCAAACGCAGCTAACAGCATAACTACAGCTATTTGCCATTTCTTCATTGATTGTGACCTCCTAATTCGTCCTACCTATTTGGTATGTCATAAAATATAACATAAATTATGGACGGTCACCAACTCGAACTGTAATAATATTCTAATTTATCTTTAATGATGGCGGTATCATTTGCCCTTTGATTAATTTTATTAAGCAAACGGCAATTTTCAGCAAAGATTCCGAAGAAAACCGCCGATTATTACGTTTTTTTATTTTTTCTCGCCAAAACGACAGTTATTTTGTAAACTTGCATTATGAATATATTCATACTTAGTCAATTTCTACTCAAAATTAGCCCGCCGGAATAAGCTAAGAAACGCATTAATACCGGAACTTGTTGCCATAAAATCGACCTAACTTTATTTTCTTAATCTAATCCAAACGTTTACTTGTCATTTATGAACCCCTCACGAACAGTCGCCGATTATAAATATGCAACCGATAGCGATGGCCAACTCAAACCGAGGTATCCAATGGACACTTTAACAAAACTAACCGATTTTTTTGACCAGCAGTCTGCTTTACGTCTGTGGGCCATGAACGGCGCTTCAATCAATCCAACGCTAACGCCCGATAAATTCACCGACTACGATGTGGCCTTCTTTACAACCGATGTCACGCCTTATCGCAATGACGATCACTTTTTAACGGAATTTGGCACCGTCTTGCTGCAAACGGAACCGCCCACACCACTAATCGCTGATCCAACTGACGGCTGTACTTATCTCGTACAATATACCAGTGGACTACGGATTGATTTTCAATTTTACCCGCTCACACAACTCCCGACTTACTTGCAATCAGAGCGGCTCACACAAATCATAGGCGACAAAGACCAGCGACTCCCGCGGCCAAAAGTCCCGACCGACCAAGACTTTTGGACCACTAAGCCCACTCCCACGCAATATGATGAAACGGTGCGCGAGTTTTGGTGGCAATTTTTAAATACGTTAAAAGCAAATTGTCGCCACCAAACATTACTCGCACAAACTTATCTGAACCTGACACGGGCCGAATTAGTGCAGCTATGGACGTGGCGAGTCGCGTTCGAACAAGGCTTTGACCGCTCGTACGGCAAACAAAACACGACGTTATTAGCTTACTTAACGCCCACTGACACTGCCCAGCTAATGGCCACGTTCAATACAGATTCTACGCGTGCGATCAATCACGCCTTACGAACGATGCAGCAACTATTTGTGCCGCTTGCCCGTTTAATTAGTGACGACCTGCCCATTGACTACCAGCAGTGGCAACCACTAGAACACGTGCCGCAACGCTATTTACTAAGCAAGGCTGAGCCCAAATTAGCCCACTTTTTTAAATCGCCTTTCTAATACGCAAAAGTCGCCTGATGAAAGTTAAATTCATCAGGTAGATTGTAAAATTAATCCGAACGCTGTTCGGACAAAAAAGATCAGCTTCCT
>NZ_AYGX02000069.1 GCF_000498955.2 Lactiplantibacillus fabifermentans DSM 21115
GCTGATCTTTTTTGTCCGAACAGCGTTCGGATTAATTTTACAATCTACCATATACTAATTTTAGCGTTAATTCATCGAAAACAGTGCGATTACAAAATTGTAGTGACACCATTTCAAAAAACAATTTAGCTGCCGGTTGACCGTAATGGAAGCCGCCATGCAGGTGGCGTTAACGGGATTGATTTGTATCCCGTTTACACCACGGACGACTTTTGAGACTTGCTTTTCAGGCTCAAAAGCGAGGTCCAAGACCGCTTCTCAGGCTTGGACCGGTCCCCATGGCGGCTGGAATTACGATCAGCCGGTAGCGGCAAGCAATCACTGCCACTTAAAGTTCTTGACGCTCTTTCAAACTTAACTTTTCAACGTTCAACTCTTTATCGACCCAGCCATCCACGAAACTACTTTCATGGCTAACTAAAATCAAATTACCATGGAACGACTGTAAGGCCCGTTTTAAGCCTTCCTTAGTTTCATCATCCAAATGGTTCGTTGGTTCGTCCATGATTAAGAAATTGCTGGGGATGAGTTCCAACAAGGCTAATTTAACCTTAGTTTGTTCCCCACCACTTAATAAATGCATGGGCTTCATCGCGTTAGCGGCGTTAATCCCACATTTAGCTAACTTCGTCCGAATCGTCTTTGGTAGCATCGTCGGATAGTCATTTTGAATCGTTTGTAACGGCGTCAATTGGGGATTATCCCACTCTAAATCTTGGTTAAAGTAATTGATTTTAGCCGATGGTGAGAAGTTGGACTTCCCGCCTAACGCTGGAATCACGCCTAAGATTGATTTAATCAATGTTGATTTACCAACCCCGTTGAACCCTTTAAAGGCTAGCTTTTCACCGTTCGTCATCGTAAAGGTCACCGGTGCCAACAACGGCTTGCCGTAACCAACGGACAGCTTTGTGACACTCAACGCATTTTGCGACCCCGTATCTAAATAAGGAAACGCAAACTTAGCGTGTTCATTTTCACTCGGTGGATCAATGCGGTCCAAATGAGACAGCATCTTTTCGCGGGACTTGGCCATGGTCGACTTCGAACCGGCTTTGTTTTTACGAATAAACTTTTCAGCCTTATCGATAACGACTTGTTGCTTTTCAAACGCCTTCAATTGGGCTTCTTTACGCGCTTCTTTTTGACGCATGGCGGCTTTAAAATCACCACGATACTTCGTAATTTTGCCAAAGGCCACGTCACAAATACAGTTAGTGACTTGTTGCAAGAAGTCGTAATCATGGGAAATCACCATAACGGCGCCTTCAAAACCATTCAAGTAATCTTCCAACCAGCTAATATGCGCGGTATCCAAGTAGTTCGTCGGTTCATCCAAAATAATGACATCGGGATTTTCCAATAATAACTTGGCCAAAATAATCTTGGAACGTTGGCCCCCTGACATTTCAGAAATGACGTGTTCGCGACCGATTTCATCTAAACCAAGCCCCGTAATCACCCGTTCCATTTCAGTTTCAATGTCATAAAAGTTGTTAGCTTCCAAGGTTTCTTGAATGCGGCCTGCTCGTTCTAAAAGGGCATCGTCCATGCTCTCGGCGTAATCCGCATAAAATTGTTGCATCTTAGCGTCTAAATCATAGAGGCGTTGGAACGCCGTTTTCAGAAAAGAATACAACGTCATGCCGGCGGGAATATCGGCATATTGGTCTAAATAACCCGTCCGCAAATTGCGTTGCCACTTAATTTCACCGGTTAACGGCAAAATTTGTCCAGTTAAAATTTTAATTAAGGTACTCTTACCG
Source organism: Lactiplantibacillus fabifermentans DSM 21115 (assembly GCF_000498955.2). GTDB lineage: Bacteria > Bacillota > Bacilli > Lactobacillales > Lactobacillaceae > Lactiplantibacillus > Lactiplantibacillus fabifermentans. Next base: position 1,767 of record NZ_AYGX02000069.1, read on the forward strand.
GCCCCATTTTGGCCGACAATCCCCATATGATCGGCCTTTTCTAACGTAAAGTTGGCGTCATCGTATAACTTACGATCCGCAAAACTTTGCGACAGGTCGGTAACTTCTAGTAAAGCCATCTGTTTTCATCCTACACTTTCATTTTTGTACTCTGCAAAACAGGCCCCGTTGACTAACGAGGCCTGTCAAAACTAAGGTTTAGCGGCACTAAGCCATGACTAAATCCTTATCGAGCTCATATTGCATGTGGAAATACATATGGTCCCCAATGGGCTTAATACCGACCGTTTCATAGTCATGTCGGTCATACAGCTTCTTGGCACCCGGATTGGCCATATCAACGTTCAAACCAATCCGCTTTTGTCCAGCTGCCCGGGCATACTCAGGTAAGGCGGCTAATAATTTACCACCAATCCCATGGCCCTGGTAAGCTGGGTCCACTGCAATGGAGTCCAAGTACCATTCATGTTCATAACTTTCTGCTTCAGCTTCAAAGGCTGAACCAAACGCATCGTTGTCCGCCGTAACTTCAGCTAACACTTCGTCTACGGCGTCCTCATTTTTGTCAGGGTAACCAAACGCCACCCCAACTACTTGACCATCGGCCTCGGCCACTACCGTCGTTGCCATATCGGACAAATAAGCTGGTGTCCGGTACGCGGCAGTAATGGCCTGCTCTAAGTCAGGTTCTGGTATGTCGTCTAGTTCCTCAAGTTGCATCTCATCAAAGATCATATTAATTAGCGGTGCTATCTGGCCCGCGTCATCCTGATCGGCTGGTCGAATTGTTATCACAAATAGTCCTCCTTCTTAGATATTAATAGGTTACTATGATTTACTATGCTTGTCAAAATTGAGGTCGCCCCGTGGTATACTAGAAAGCGAATCCATTTTGAAAGGACTTGAACTTGTGAATATTCGCGATATTGACCATCTCGTTTTAACGGTCACCGACATTCCCCGCTCCTTGCGGTTTTATCATGAAGTTTTCGACTTACCCGTCGTAACTTTTGACGGTGATCGCCAAGCGGTCTTAGTTGGTAAACAAAAAATTAATTTTCAAACGATTACTGAACCGCATCAACCCGTTGCCGACCAACCGACACCCGGGAGTGCTGATTTATGTCTGATTGCTAAGGATAGTATTGAAGACATTGAACATCACTTACGCAGCTATTTCGTCGACATCGTTGAAGGTCCCGTCGAACGCACCGGTGCGCACGGCAAATTAACTTCATTATACGTCCGCGACCCTGACAACAATTTGATTGAAATCAGCAACTACCACTAGGTACGCTTGCCGCCTCCAGTGAATCACAATCGCAGGTCACTGTTATCTCGTATGATTGATAACAGTGACCTGCGATTTTTCGTTATATTATCATATCAATATTCGGCCTAAGTTCGGTTAATTCAATACGCTAACCCGTCAATCCACTCATGCTTGCCTAACCAAAACAGCTATAATTCATAGTAACAAAAAGGAGCGTGATTATTATGAACGTAATTATCATTCGTAGCATCGTGAGCTTACTCGCCATTGGCGGTGGCCTATTTGAAGCCTATCAATCCTTTCGCTACGTCCGGACACTACGGCAGACCCCCAATTCAGCAACAGCTAGTTTTGCACCGTTGGCCTTATTCACCAGTATCGTCTTTGCCCTCATTTTAATCGGCGGTGGCATTGCCGTCGCTTTTGGGGACTATTCTAAATTAGGCTTATAATCGCTATCACAAACTTAATTACTAACTAACAATACAAAATACCCCCGCTACCGTTAACAAAAATCGTAGCGAGGGTATTTATACTCTAATCTCAATTCTAGTTGTGTGTCAGCAGTAATGGAAGCCGCCGTGAAAGTGGCGTTAGCTCGACGTTTCTTGTCGCGCTTACGACACCGACATCTTTGGAGATTAGCGAACTGTGCTGAGCTTCAAAGTGAGGTTCGAGACCGCCCTTTGGCTCGAACCGGTCGCCACGGCGGCTGGAATTATCGCTGGCGCCCAACGGCAATAAATTACAGTTATTCCGCTGCGCCGATAATATCGCCGGCTGCCACGGTTTGATTGCCGTTTAGTTGTAACTTGTTGACGTGATCCATGTTGGTAATCACGACCATCATCGTCGTGGCTTTACCCGCGGCTTTGATGGCGGCTAAATCAACAGTCGCTACCGCACTACCTGCCGCAATTTGGTCGCCCTTTTCGACGTGTAAGTCAAACGGCGTGCCGTTCATTTCAACGGTGTTAATACCCATGTGCAATAAGATTTCTAGCCCGGAAGCCGTCTTCAAACCTAGCGCATGCTTCGTTGGGAAAATACTAGTGACTTCCCCACTGACCGGTGACACAATTTCGTTATCCGTTGGTTCGACCGCATAGCCGTCACCTAATAATTTTTGTGCAAAAGTATCATCAGCAACTTCGCTAATCGGCATCAAAGAACCCGTGGCCGGTGCTTGTAAGATGGTCGTCACAGGCACATCGGCGTTTGGTGCTGTAGCCGCCGTCGCAGTGGTTTCAACCGCCGGACCAGCAACTGGCGCCGCACTCACTTCACCACTGAATAACTTTTGTAAAGCTTCCGCGACGAATTGAACTTCGGTCCCGATAACGATGTGGATATTGTGTACATCTAACACGTTCAAGCCAGGGACGCCCGCCGCTTTAACAGCTGGTTGGTCAACTTTAGCGGTGTCTTTCAATTGTAGCCGTAAGCGCGTCGTACAATTATTAATCACGCTAATATTATCATGCCCACCAATAGCGGCATAAATTTGTTTCGCTTGTTTCATATATTTATCGTCCGCGGGGTCCGTATCAACCACCGCCGCTGTTTCAGTTGCGGCCACTGGTTCGCGACCGGGCGTCTTTAAATTAAATTTCTTGATTGCAAAATCAAAACCAAAATAATAAATAACGGCGAGTACTAACCCTTGCACGATTAACATGTAAGGTTGGTTCGCCAACGGCATCCGAAAGCTTAGCAAGTAGTCCACGAGACCACCACTAAATGAGAAACTAGCCGTCCAATGCATAAAGGCCGCAAAGCCGAGTGACAAGCCCATAAAGCATGCATGTAACACGTACAATGGCCATGCCACGAACATGAATGAGAATTCAAGGGGTTCCGTGACCCCGGTGAAAAACGACGCAAAGGCGCCGGCTAACATTAAGGACCCGGTTTCCTTTTTCCGTTCTGGCAACGCATTGCGATAAATGGCGTAAGCCCCGGCTGGTAGGCCAAACATCATGACGGGGAAGAAGCCGGCTTCATACATCCCGGTAACCCCTTTGACCCCATTACTTGACCAGAATTTACCAATATCATTGATTCCGGCCACGTTGAACCAAAAGACCGAATTCAAGGCGTGATGCAACCCGGTTGGAATCAACAATCGGTTAAAGAAGCCGTATAAGGCCGCTCCCACAAAGCCAAGTTTGGAAATGCTAGTGGCAAATAACACCATAGCATCGTAAACCGTTGGCCAAACAAAATACATGGCCGCCGTGAAAAATAGCATCACGAACGCGGATACGATTGGCACTAAGCGTTTCCCACTGAAAAATGACAACGCCATTGGTAACTTAACTTCATGGAACTTATTATAAAGCGCGGCCGCAATTAACCCGGCACAAATACCGACTAAGACGTTTTGGTTCACGTACTTGAAAGCATCTGGCACATTGGCAATCTTAATGCCTAATAAGTTCGCCAAGCCGTTATCACCGGTTGGTTGTAGCATCGTGGTTGGCACTAAATAAGCCACGACCCCGGCCACCGCCGCGGCCCCATCCTTGTCTTTTGACATGCCGACTGCTAAGCCGACCGCAAATAATAGCGCGAGGTTATTTAAAACCACGTCGCCACCATTAATCATGAATCGTGATAAGATCCATGTTTTTGGTAAGTAGTTACCTAGCCCCACTAGAATCGCCGCTGCCGGTAAAGTGGCAATCGGCAACATTAGTGATTGCCCAATCCTCTGAAAATATGTCTTCATACCAATTTCTCCCTGTTACGTTTTCTAACACGTTCTAAATCCTATCACAACAAGGAGTTCCATGAAAGCATCGGTCTTATTTTCATGTATAGACCAATACAAAAGGTAGCGGTACCAACCTTATTAAATTAAGTATTTATAAAAATGAAAAAAGTTCTGAAATTAATCAGAACTTTTTCATATGTAATCGTCAAACTTCACTTTTTTTAGATTGGCGCATCATTTCGGCCAAGTGGACTTCGTGGGTCACGAACTCATGCACGCGACAGACATAGTCATGTTCGCGACCAATTTTAGCGATGTAGCCGTTAATATAGTCGACTTCGGTTGGCCGCCCGTTCGCAAAATCTTGATACATTGATGGGTAATGGTACTTATAAGCGTGGCTGACCGTTTCAACTGAATCAATTTCAGCTTGCCGAGTTTCAATTAACTTAATCCCCGCGCGTTCACAAGCATCGTACGCTTCGTTGAAGAGTTGCGTCGCCATATCTTTGACGCCCGGATATTCGATGAATTGCCCCATTTGAATTTCAAACATCGTACACAAACTATTCGTTACGGCGTTAAACACCACTTTAGACATGCACATGCCCATAAAGTTATCCGACCAGATTGGATTGAGTCCCGCTGTTTTAAAATCGTTCATCATCGTTTGCGTTGTCGCATCCATGTCGCCCGCATATTTACTCATATGCATCGTTTCGCTGCCCACCGGTCCCATGAAATCAACGTTACCCGGACCATTCAACACCGTCGCAATCATCGCCGTACCCCCGACAATTTGTTCTGGTGGAAAGTAATCGGCTAACTTTTCAAAGTGCCCCATGCCATTCATCGCTGAAAAAACGTATTGATCCTCATGAAATAACGGCGCATCTCGCTTTAATTCATCGGCTAACTGCATTTGCTTCTTGAAAACAATCCACACATCGGGATGACCGGTATAATCTTCCGGCGTATAAATGTTAATCGGGACCACGTGCTGGTTAGCATGGTCCCGCGCCACCGTAACACCACCTTGGGCTTTGACTTGCTCGATATTGGGTGCCCACGTTTCAATAAAATCCACTTGGACCCCGGCGTTTTCTTGTAACATCACGCCGTACCGATATCCCATGGCGCCCGCGCCAATCATGCCGTATTTCATAAACAAAAACTTCCTTTCAACTACTCAATATGTGTAAATCTTTTATAATATGTTGTGACTATGTGTAACCTTTATGTGTGTTGGGTCATGCTGCCTATGTGTTCGCTATGTGTCCCAAATGAACAGGAATTAAAAAATTATGTGTGGTTTGATCAATTAAAAGTGACGACAAAAACGCCCTCTGGATCTAAAATCCAAAGGACGTTTTCACGGGTTACCACCTTACTTTAAATAACGCTCACACGTTATTCCTCGACACGTTCAAAAAAACTAAACGCTGCACGGTAATGGGTGCCCCCAGCGAACCTCGTAAAGTTCGCGCCATAGTTACCCTTTAATCAACTTGCCATCACACCTTCCCAACTAACGGTGCTTGCTTCGCATGACAACTTGATGACTCCGGCAACTACTTATCGGCTTTTTCATCAACTTTTAATGTTTTAACCATAATATCATTTAAGCTGAATGTCAAACTTTTCCGTGGTAAAAAAAGAATCTTAAGTTAATCACGGTTAACTTAAGATTCTAACGCAGTTTCAACTTAATTATATTAATCTTGGGCTTGGTTTAAACTCGTTAATAACGGTTTCCAGTCTAATGACCAAATAACGCCTAACGCATGTTCACCCGTTAAGACTCCCATCAATGGGCCAATTTCACCGGTCTTGACCCGTACGGCTGGGAATTGATAGCGTAATTCACTCGCCCAATCTTCCGCAATTTCCGTGTCATTAGCACTAATAATATCGAGCCGAACTGGTAATTGATTCGTAATTACAAAGCGGTCAAACGTATCTTGAACGGCTTGTTGCGCATTTTTCAGCGTCCGTTCTTTACCTAAGACTTGAATCTTACCATGATCATTAAAGGTGATAATTGGCTTGTTACGGAGCACCATCGTTCCCGCCAAACTACTATTATTGTAGATGCGGCCATTTTTGACGAGGTGCTTCATGCTATTGACGATAAAGACGGTCTTCGTGGTTGACCGTAACCGGGTTAGTTGCGCTAAAATCGTGTCCATGTCATAACCCGCCAAGGCCATGGCGGCGGCAAGTTTCACCATATTAGCAGTCCCCGCACACGCCGTCCGGGAATCAAAAACTTGGACGTCGATGCCCTTAACGGAGGGCGCAAAAGCCTTGAGATTATTGACGTAACCACTAATTCCACTACTCAACCCGATCACTAAGACTTGGTCATACCCAGCCGCTTGCAAGTCATCAAAAACTTGTTGCATTTCCGGCATTGAGATTTGGGAAATCGTGGGAATATCTTTTTCGACTTTTAAGAGACGATAAAACTGATCGGCAGTAATATCCACATTTTCATGATAAACGTGATTACCGAACATAATTGGATCATTAACAACCGTAATTTTATAATCCGCCGCAGCGCGCGGCGAAAGGTTTGCGGAACTATCAGTGACGACCGCAATTTTCATAATTTCAACTCCAATTCAGAGTGTTGGGGCCGACGGGTAGCTGCTAAGCGCAGGCCGCTGTCGGTACCAACACATTTCAGCAAGTCGTGCCAGTGCATCTTCACCCGACCAACACATGTCAGGTTAAGCGTCAGTCAACTACTGACTCATTAGCGTCACCGTACTGGCGTCACGCTAACTTTCCCAAGCGCGATAAAAACCGCTAGTCCACGGGTCTTTAACCTAAAAAGACACCTAGACACAGTATACTGTATCTAAGCGCCTTTTTACAAATATGCTAATTATTAACTCACTGCCTGAATCGCGGTTACAGCTGCGGCCGCTGGTTGCGTTGAAAAAGCGATAGGAATCGCCGTTACTTGTGCTTGACCATTAATCGTTGTCAGCCGTTGCAGTTGGGCCAATTGGGTCGGCGTGACGGCCGTCGTGATCAACGCCGGCCCCGCCGTTGGTTGAATTGAGAAATCGACTTCATTAGCGTAGGTCTGAAGCGTCAACCGCGATAACGATGACACTAATAAATACCGTTGTGGTAACTGGTCCAGCGCGTGTACCCGTAACTGAACGTGATTGCGATTAAATGCCAGTCCCCGCGTCGCTGTTACCAAATGATTAGCGGCTACTAAAACATCATTCAATACACTGTTGGCAGTGGCCGTACTACCAGCACCCGGACCAGTATATAAGCTGTCCCCAATGGCATCACTAGTAATTGCGACGCCATTTTGAACGCCGGCCACTTGGCTCAACGCGCTCGTTTGTGGAATCGCAGTTGGTGCCACGCGCACATATAAATTCGAACCATGCCGTTCCGCTTGCGCCAACAATTTTAGCTGATAACCCGCTTGTTGTGCTTGTTGGCAGTCCGTCGCGGTCAGTGCCGTAATCCCAGTCGGCTGTAATCGCGTTAAATCAACCGTCTGGCCAAATGCGAATTGACTCAAAATACATAATGGTAGATTGTAAAATTAATCCGAACGCTGTTCGGACAAAAAAGATCAGCTT
>NZ_AYGX02000004.1 GCF_000498955.2 Lactiplantibacillus fabifermentans DSM 21115
AGCTGATCTTTTTTGTCCGAACAGCGTTCGGATTAATTTTACAATCTACCAAAAAACATGCTAGCGTGAACTAGCATGTGCAAGTGGACTTAATTATTTTTTCCCAACAACGACGGTTTCCGCCGTCGCTAAAACATGCCCATCAATGGCTTTAAAGAAATTATTCAACCAGTAGCCGGGCTGGACATCGAGCTTAGTATCTAAGGCGTATAGCCGGAACGTGTAATCATGGTCTTGGTCAGGCGGATAAGGGCCAACGTAATGTTGGGTGACTTTCAAGTCGGTTTCGCCAGTGTAGCCCCCGGCTGTGGAATTATTGCCTTGCACCATTGGCACGGCGCCAGTTTGACTGGCATTTTCAGGAATGACGGTCGTGTCAGCGGGTAAGTTGGCCGCAATCCAATGAATCCACGTAAAGCCGCCTACCGGAATCGCGTCGTGGTCGAAGAAGGCGAAGGCTAATGACTTCGCATCAGTTGGCACATCTTGGATATTCACTGGAAATGAAATGATGGGATGGCCTTTATATTGTTGGTCCGGCGTGGCTTGCTTGCTATATTTAGCAGCGAGCAAGCCATTTTCAGTTGGAATGGAAACTTTCATGGATAATCCCTCCTTAGTGATTTTACTTAAATTATAACGCTAATAGGCGTTGGCGTAGGGCTGGGTCGACGGCGTATAAATATAAGCCATAACGGCCCCGTTTCATTAGGACATTAATCGAGTTGAAGACAATTTGCGTTTTCAGCGGGGATAGCGCGCCTAAATCATCGCGATTTTTGAACGCTTCTTGGTCTTCATAGCGGTCTAAGTGAATCACGATGCGGTCGGTCGCAGCGTCGTAACCCACGGATGGTCCTAACACGACACCGGCGTAGTTCAGGTCGAAGCCTTGAATCGTGTAAATGGAGCCCACTTCGTCCAAAGTTTCTGGTCGCAAAGCCCACGGGTCGTCGGTCAAATTGACTTTGTCCCATGGTAACTTTAAACTACCGGCCGTGACGTACCACGTGCCGTGATTCACGACGTAAGGAAAGTCAGCCGTGGCAATCATCCGGGATAGTTGGACTTGTTGGTCGCGTTGGCGAATCAAGTCATACATCGGTTGACCATCCGCAAAAATCTGAAAGTCGAATTGGTCATCGGTTGGCTTAGGCAACAAGTGGCCTTGCGTGAATTGGTCGATCCAGTTCACGACGTCGGCATTCCCGGTGACCCGGAATTGTTCATCCAAGTTGAATAATTCGTGAGGATAACGGTCCAAAAAGGGCTGTAAGTCACTGGCTTGCCAATAGCTCTTGAGTTTTAAGACTTGGCGCGTATCAAAAACTAAGACAACCACGCGACTGCGCTTAATCAATTCTTGGAGCTGATTGTGGGCATTAAATTTGTTATAGCGGTCCGGTTGGGTCAATAATAAGTGCGCTTCATCAATAAAGACGACATCGGCTAATTGGTCAGTCTTGTTTAACCGGTTAATGAGGGGCGTCGGCTTTTGGAAGTCTTTTTTGCGGAGTTCCGGGGCGTCACCCGCCAGTCGTTTATAAATTTTCAGCATTTCGTTGTGATTAACGACTAAGTAATTGTTGGTGCCTTGCAGTGGATTAGCATTTTGACTACGACTCAAGGCTTGCAGTTGGCTAAAGGCCGCCGCTAAGACGGCACTTTTGCCGGTGCCGGCATCGCCATGAATGACGAATAGGCCGGTTTCCGGTTGATCTTTGTGCGTGTGGATGAAGCTTAACAAACGTTGTTCTAATTGTTGTTGTGCCGGCGATAATGCGGCTTGGTCCGCGAGTTTAAAGGTGGCGGCACTCAGTGTAGTTGTCATAAAAAGCCCCCTGAGCGCCATTATAACGTAGCTTTTGCATTAATTGAAATGATAATAATTACAGTCGGTGGTAAAATAAGGATAGCAAGTTAGTTACGGGAGGGAACTGTATGAAACTTGATTTTTCAGTGGCCGTGCATAGTTTATTATACTTAGATGCGCATCGGCCCAATAAGGTGTCCAGTCGGGAACTGGCCCAATCATTACATTTGAACCCCGTCATGATTCGCAATATTTTATCGGTTTTACATAAGAATGGTTATTTAATTGGCACGGTTGGGAAAAATGGTGGTTATCAGTTGGAAAAGGCGTTAGCCGAAATGAATCTCGGCGACTTATACGACTTAACGATTCCACCGACTTTGAGTTATGCGCGCTTTATTACCGGCCATTCGCAAACGGACGATGAGGTCCAGAGTTCCGAAATCGCCGCCAATATTAGTGAAACTTTGACGGATTTGTTTACCGTGGCGGACCGTCAATATCGGGCGTATTACCATCAGTTCACGATGGCCGATTTACAAGCAGATATTCAGCACCATGGGCATTTTTTAGCTAAAGAACACGATTTAGAATCTTAACCGAAACGGCTGATTCGTTGCAAAAATAAGGTCTTAGTCATTAAGAACCTTAATTTGAAACGGGTTGGCCGTTTGCTATTGTCAGGGCCTAGCTGCGATGGTATCTTGTTAGCCATTGAAGCTGTTGTCAATTTGAAAGGGGCCCTGACCATGGAACCACAGTTAGTTATCGTTCATGAAGAAGGACGTTATCGTGAATTATCAGAAAAACGTTATTGGTTAGAATCCGCCAATTTTTGGGGCGTCGATGGCCGTGGCGATACCGTCAATGAGGCGATTGGCAATTTCTTAACGAACTTAGTGCAATATTGCCACGATTATTATGACCGTGATTTATGGCAGTTAGATAATCGGTTATTGCAACTTGATCACGTGGACGCGGTCTTAGCTTACGCCAATGTCGGTAAGTCGCCCGCACCCTTATTTTTGTTCAAAGTACTACCAGCATTAGCCTCTGCTTAGCGAAATTGATAAATTCTTAAAGAAGCATTCATACTTCCACAACAATCCTGCGATAAACTAGCGTTATAATCAATGCGTAAACCATTGGAGGGTTGTTTGATGGAATTAGATAAGATTTACCAATTAATGGACAAATTTGAACAAAGCACGTTAACGAACTTTGAATATCGTGATCAAGATTTTGAAATCCAACTGGGCAAAAAAGCTCATGGTAAGCCAGTCGTGGCGACCCAACCGGAACCGTTACCGAATACGCCAGTCAGTCCGGTCGTGCCGGATGTGACACCAGCACCGGCCCCACAACCGATTGTGAACACGCCGGTTGCGCCAACGGCCACGCCAGAACCGGTTAGCGCGGCGCCGGTTGAAGATGAGATTGACCCACAAGAATGTGTGACGGCCCCCGTTGTCGGGATTTTCTACCAGGCGCATTCTTCAGAAGAAGCGCCCTATGTGCGAATCGGCGATCATGTCAGCGTTGGCCAACAAGTCGGCTTGATTCAAGCAATGCAAATGATGCGGCCGGTAGTTGCCAAGCAAAGTGGGCAAGTTAAAGCCATCTTGGTGAAGAATGGTGACGAAGTGAACTTTGGGCAACCATTGATTCAGTTAGTACCGGATACCCCAAGTGATATTTAAATTAAAACGGTCATAACAATGCCTTTAGCGCAGTTGTTATGGCCGTTTTTTAGTCACTGAGGAGTGGCATCTGATTGAGATAATGTTTCAAATGTTGTTTGAATGCCGAGTCGCCAACTAAGCGTACCCGCGTCCCTAATGACAAAATATATTGATAGGCGCGTTCGGTGTCCGGTAATTGAATGGTGGCAATGAAAGTATCGGCCGTACTACTTTGAATGACTTGAAAGCCAAAGCGTTCGATGATTTGGTCGCGAACAAAGTTATCGGCTTCAAGCGTAATGGTAGCGCGTTCGGTAGGGCGGACGCCATAGTCAAAGTTTAATGGTGGGACCGCGCGCGGGACAAACGTCGTGGTCGTCATGGTGACTTGTTGCATGCGGGCGAGCCGGAAGAACCGAAACGCCTGCCGTTCCAAGCTGTAACCCTGAACATACCAACGTTCCCCTTTAAAGACTAGGCGATAAGGTTCAATTTGGCGCTGCGAGTTATGGCCATTGCGGTCACTGTACGCAAACGTGACCAGTTGCCGGTCGCTAATGGCGGCATCCAGTTGTTCCGCGAGTTGCTTGAGTTCCACGGACCCCGGCCAATTCGGACGGTCGATCATTAGGTGATTGTCCGGATGGTCGGCGGCATACATGGCCGTAATCTTTTGCAGGGTGGCTTGAAGTTCGGGACTATTAATTAAAGTGTGGACACTGGTTAATGCGACCATTAAATTACTAATATCGCTAGCGTTTAATAACTTTTTATCGACTTTATAAGTCGCCATTAAGCCAATCCCGCCACCGCGCCCCCGGGTCGTATAAATCGGGATACCGGCTAAATTCAGCGTTTCCACGTCACGATAAATGGTCCGGCGCGAGACTTCGAACTGGGCCGCTAACGCATTAGCGGAAATCTTATCAATCCGCAGTAACAACATAATAATATTGATTAAACGGGCAATTCGCATCTTTTTTCAACTTTCTTTTTTAATATGACAGCTAGTTGGCAAGTTTAGCCTTGTATACTAAGTTTATCAAATCGAAAGCAGGAATTAAAATATGACAACTTATACCATTGAAACCTTACCAGCAATGACGTTAACCGGTGCCGCGACGCAATTACCATTACCAACCATGGAAAATGTGGCCACCGTTTCTCGAATGAAATCCGACCACTTTAAAGCCCTCGCGCAAAGTGGCACGTTTGGCCAATTGATGGCGGATAGTCTTGACCATTATGGTTATGCCCTGAGTGGGGTGCGCGATGGCCAATTGGAATACTTCGCGGGTGCCAACACGACTGCTACGGGGACGACCACGCGGGAAGTGCCCGCCGGCAATTATATTGTGCTGCGGGCCAAGGGCGGTCCGAGCCGGGAACTTTTTGACCAACTCATCAAACAATTCTTCGGTGAAATTTTGCCGACGCGACCAGAATTATATGTTGGTGACAGTTTTGTCTTAGAAGTGTTGTTGAACGGCAATCCACGCGATGCCGTTGTCGAATTGCGGTTACCAACGACGGTAACGGCTTAACAATAATTAATGACTAATTATGGGGACTGAGGGCACGCACCTTAGTCCTTTTTGGTATAGTGGACTTAATTAATATCGATGAAGGAAGCGAAACTTATGGATTGGCAATTTCAGTTTGCCCCGCAAATTGTGGCTCGGGGTCAGGCGTATTATCAACAAAATTTAGTCACTGATTTTGCACAGCAAGGGGCGCAATTCACGGCAACGGTGACGGGGACGGAAGCCTATCAAGTCAACCTAACTAGCCACAATGGTCGTATCGTAGCCGCTGAGTGTGATTGTCCCTATGCCGGCCGAGGCGCACTTATACCGGCAGTTATTAGCAGCGGTGGTGGCTGAACCAGGATTGTTTGGCGTTCAGCAATATGAAGCCTTGTTAAAGCCCAAATTTTCGGCTGAGTTACTACGAAAGTATGCGCAGACGGTCAAAACGATGGCTGAACAAACCGGGACTCGTCGTCAATATCAAAAATTGATGCAGATTTTAAAGCAGATGCAACAGTATCCTGATGGCATGGCAGTCACGAAAGCGATTGTCCACGATTGGCGCCAACAGTACCCCCGGCGTTCGGCGATGCTCGATGAGTTAGATAAATTCGAACGTTTCAGCGGGTAGGTGTCAATTATTGACAGGCCCGGCCAACCGTACTGATAATAAAATTAAGCAAATTAATGATAGAAATCAGGTGCCAATATGGCGTGGTGGTTACTCAATATGAGTTGTGCCTTATTAATCATGATTTGGATGTTTAGTTGCTTAGTTTTGGTGGGGGAATGGCTGATGGCGGCGCTCATTCACGGGAATAAAAAGTCGTATCCGGTTGGCTTGCGTCAGTTTGAGACCCGGGCCCACTTGCGCCAAACTTATGGCCGATTATTAGTTATTGATATTTTGGTAGTAGCGACGACTTTATTTTGTACGGTGATGATGGTTCAGCCATTTATTCAGCTAAATGAAATGACCGATAATGTTGCCAACTGGGATTTGTATGGTGCGACGGTGACGTTATTTATTTTGAAGCAATACCACCACTACACTTATGAGCAGGCGTTGACGGAATATCAGTCGCATGTCAAATGAAGGTTTAAATGCCGGCGAACTTTTTGATAGTTGCTAGCGATTGCTTTGTTTAAGTGAAAGAACACTAAAAAAACAGCCATTTATAAGTTAATTTGTACAGAATATGCTACGCTGATTTTAGTTATTAACGGAAGAGGAGGGCAACAAAATGGCCAATGAACATGAAGACGACTGCAACTTGAGTTTGGACCGACGTAAATTTGCGGAAATGGTTGTGAGTTCGCACCAAGTTTCTGATGAATTGGACCCGGAAGCTATTGTTAAACGTAAGTTGACGTTATATTTGTCAGCTTATTACATGGCGGATCGGTTCAATAAGTTGGAAGACGCCCATTTTCAAGGTGGGATGAGCAGTGCCCATTATCAAAAGTTGTTGAACGAGTTAAAAGACGAAAAATTTGGTGATTGGTAAAATCAACCAATTGCCGGCGACTAGCACGTTGAAGGTGTTAGTCGCTTTTTTATTGCCTAAACAAGTTAACTAGTGAGCAAGAAATGGTTAACAACTTTTTTGATGGTGGGTTTAAATGTATAGATATTTAATTTCAAATCGTATACATTTACTGCAATCAGTGCGATTGAAGTCGATAGACCAATCTTCAGGGGAGCGGGAATTCATTTTTGATTGCGAGTGTTCTTTCTGTGTACTTCCGCACAAAAGCGGTAGTAAAAGCGCTTTCAATTAGATATGATTTGCGTGTAGAAAAATTTAAGGAGTTGAGACCATGTTATTAACCATTATTTCCTATGCCATGATTGTCGTCTTCATGTTCATCATCATGAAGAAGAAATTATCGCCATTCACGGCCTTAGTACTCGTACCGTTAGTTTTTGCCATTATTGCGATGGTCGCGGGGGTTGCCAAAAAGGGAACCATTGGGGATTTCGTCCTAGAGGGGATTAAGACGACCGCCAACACCGGGATCATGTTATTATTTGCCATTTTATATTTCTCCATTATGTTGGATGCCGGGTTATTTGACCCGATCACCAAGAAAATGATTCTGTTTGCCAAGGGCGATCCGATGAAAGTCTTGATGGCCACCGCGGTAGTTGCCGCCGCCGTTTCCTTAAACGGGGATGGGACCACGACGACTTTGATTTGTTGTTCAGCTTTTATTCCAATCTATAAGAAACTCAACATGCGCATGATGAACTTAGGGGTCTTAGTCATCCTTCAAAATACCATCATGAACTTACTGCCATGGGGTGGGCCAACTGCGCGGGCCATGGCCGTCTTAGATGTTGATGCTAGTATTTTAGCTTACGTGATGCCGGGGATGATTATCGCGTTACTTTACGTCACCTTTATCGTTGCCCCAAGCATGGGGCGCAAGGAACGGAAACGCTTAGGGGTCAAAGAATTAACCCCTGACGAAATTGAAGCGATGACGCAAGTTACTGATCCAGAAGTTGCTGAAATTCGTCGGCCAAAGAACTTTGCGTTTAACGGGATTTTGACGATTGTCTTAATCGCTTGGTTAGTGGCTGGTTCATTTATTAAAGCCTTAGAAATGCCACCATTGTTGCTCTTCTTAGTTGGGACTTGTATCGCTTTGATGGTCAACTATCCAAAGCTAAAAGACCAATCCAAACGTATCGGAGCTAACGGTGGCGACGCTGTGCAAGTGGTTATCTTAGTTTTCGCGGCGGGGGTCTTCATGGGTCTCTTCCAAGGAACTGGGATGGCGACGGCCTTAGCCCAAAGCTTTACCCAAATTATCCCACACCAATTAGCTGGTTTCTGGGGTTTGGTTATCGCCGCGATTTCCGCACCCGGGACGTTCTTCTTATCCAATGACGGCTTCTACTTTGGGGTCTTACCAGTCTTAGCTCAAGCCGGGCGGGCATACGGCTTCACCAACATGCAAATGGCCCTCGCTTCCTTAATGGGACAAGCCTTCCATTTGCTCAGTCCGTTAGTTGCCTTTATTTACTTGCTCTTACGTTTAACTGGTTTAGACATGGGGGCTTGGCAAAAAGAAACGGCCAAATATGCGTTAGGCGTTTTCGCCATCTTCGTGGTGACGATTCTCTTGACCGGTCACATGCCATTCTACATTCCGCAATGACGGAAAACCTTTAAAAGAACAATGTGGTTGGCCATTTGGTTATATCATGAAATTAAGCCATTTTTAAGGAGGAAACCGCATGGGAACGTTTTGGCAACACTTGTTCCATCATGACACTAGCGCGACCCCGGCCAAAACGCCGGCGGTTCCGGCAGCGCCAAGTGAACAGTGGGTGGCAGTCCCCCGCTACTTGGAAGTTGATCCTAGTGAACACGTGATTCCGAGTTTGATTGCGGCCAGTGTGACCGCGGATCAAGCACCGGATAGTCAGTTAGTTTTAAAGCACTTATATGTTCAAAATCCGGAAGCGCAGTTGGTTAGCATGATTGCCAGCAGTTGTGCTTTAGCTACCGGCGACGGTCAGTTCGTCGTCACATCAATTAGAAAGCGAGTTGACCCATCCTAATGTTACGCAAATTTAAAATCACCATTGATGGCCAAGAATATTTAGTTGAAATGGAAGAAATCGGTGGCACACCGCAACCGGTAGCCGCCGCACCAGTCGCCCCCGCCCCCGTTGCCGCGACGCCGGAACCGACGCCAACGCCGGCCCCCGCCCCAAAAGCGGCCGCCGCACCGGCTGACAGCAGTCAAGCGATGACGGCGCCGATGCCTGGGGTCATTATCAAGATCATGGTCGAACCTGGTGACCAAGTGAAAGAAAACCAACCATTACTCGTCTTAGAAGCGATGAAAATGGAAAATGAAATCGTTGCCAATAAGGCGGGGACTGTTGAACAATTGTTTGTTAACAAAAACGACATGGTCAATGCCGGTGACGCGCTGATTAAGATCAGCTGAGAGGAGCGAGCATGTGGAAACCTTAATTCAAGGCGTTACGTCAATTACCCTTGGTCAAATTGCCATGATGTTAATCGGTGGCATCTTGATATATTTGGGTATTAAAAAAGAATATGAACCAACGTTGTTAATCCCGATGGGGTTGGGAGCGATTCTCGTTAACTTCCCGGATACCGGGGTGTTGACGCAAATGGTCGGTGGAACGAAAGCTGAAGGGGTCTTAGATGTGCTCTTCAAAGCCGGCATCACGACCGAATTGTTTCCACTGTTAATCTTTATCGGAATCGGGGCCATGATTGATTTTGGCCCGTTGTTACAAAATCCGTTTATGTTACTCTTCGGGGCCGCGGCCCAATTCGGAATCTTCTTCGTCGTAATCGTCGCCGTTTTATGTGGTTTTGATATCAAAGAAGCCGCGTCAATCGGGATTATCGGAGCAGCGGATGGTCCAACTGCAATCTTCGTTTCCAACCAGTTAGCGCAAAATTTACTGGGGCCGATTACCGTGGCGGCGTACTCGTACATGGCGTTAGTGCCAATTATTCAACCAGCGGCGATTAAAGCTGTGACCACGAAAAAAGAACGTCAAATTCGGATGACTTACAAAGCCGAAAGTGTTTCTAAGCAAACTAAGATTTTGTTCCCGATTATCGTCACGATTTTAGCCGGGTTCATCGCCCCAATCTCATTACCATTAGTGGGGTTCTTAATGTTCGGGAACTTACTGCGGGAATGTGGGGTCTTAGACCGGTTATCCAACACCGCGCAAAATGAATTGGTCAACATTGTCAGCATCTTGTTAGGGTTGACGATTTCGGTTAAGTTACAAGCGGACCAATTCTTGAACTGGCAAACGTTAATGATTATCGCGTTTGGGTTAGTGGCCTTTGTGATGGATTCCATCGGGGGCGTCTTATTTGCGAAGTTGTTCAACCTCTTCCGTAAAGAAAAAATCAACCCAATGATTGGGGCGGCCGGAATTTCTGCGTTCCCAATGTCTAGTCGGGTGATTCAAAAGATGGCTTCAGAAGAAGATCCGAAGAACTTTGTCTTAATGTACGCAGTCGGCGCCAACGTTTCTGGCCAAATCGGGTCAGTGATTGCTGGTGGGTTATTGCTATCATTCTTCATGTAGGGGGACGCGACCATGATACACAACTTAGAAATTGCCTTTGAACTAATGGGTTTTGGGATGGGCGGCGTCTTTCTAGTCTTATTCGTCATCTACCTAATCTCCAAAGCCCTAATCAAAATTTTCCCAGTTAAGTAGCGGGTGACCGCTGCGCCCGGACGGTTGTGCCGGCCGTGGGGACCGGGTCAAGCCAAAAAGCGGTCTTGACCCTCGCTTTGAAGCCTACAACCCAAGTCTTCAAAGACGTCCGCCATGTAAGGCGCCACAAAACACCGCCTAACATGGCTTTCACCGCCGGGCACAACCGTCCGGGCTCCGCTCAACGCCACTTAACGTTGAAATTAATTGGGGATTAAAGGATTGCCATTATCGTTATCATCATTTTAGATATGACAATCTATCATAATTATGTCAATACAATCAGCACATAGTAGTTAGGAAAGTTATTTAGCTGGGGGTTGCGGTGTAATGGAGACCGCCGTGAAAGTGGCGTTAACGCGGTTGGGTTTTATCGCGTTTACACCACGGACGTCTTTGATGATTTGCGGGTTGTGCAAAGCATCAAAGCGAGGTTCAAGACCGCTTTTTGGCTGAACCGGTCCCACCGCGGTCGTAATTACACCGCAACCCCCAGCGGCAAAAGAAAACGGGGGGCATACGATGCAATTGAAACGGTTATGGTTGACGATTAATCCAACCGCTAAACAGCAATGGCAAGCGTTATTGACGCAAGCCGGTTTGATGGCTGATGACCAAGTTGATTACACAGTTGGCCTCTATGAACATGAACAGTTAATTGGTACCGGCTCGTTGTATCAAAATATTATTAAATGTGTGGCGATTGATGAAACGGTGACCCACCAAAACTTGTTGGCACCACTCATCAAGGCCTTGTTGGACCGATTAGCTGAAACGCCTTATGACAACGCCTTTGTTTACACTAAGCCGTGCACGGCGCCATATTTTGAGGCGTTAGGCTTTAAAGCCGTTGTTGCGACCAAGCAAATCGTTTTGTTAGAACGCGGCTATCCAGATTTGAATGCGTATCAATTGTTATTGGACCAACATAAAGTGACTAGCACGAATGCCGGCGCGATTGTGATGAATGCCAATCCGTTTACGAATGGGCACTTACATCTGATCAAGACCGCGCTGAAAACGTGTGATGTCGTTTACGTCTTCGTCGTTTCGGAAGACCGGTCGCAATTCGATACGCAAGCACGTTTGACGATGGTCCAGCAAGCCGTAGCCGCGGAACTGCGGGTCATCGTCTTACCTACGAATCATTATTTGGTGGCCAATGCGACATTTCCAGCGTACTTTTTAAAAGATCACGCGGACTTAGCGGTCGCCAAACAACAAGCGCAATTAGATGCCACGTTATTTTTACGTAAAATCAGTCCAATTTTGGATATTCATCACCGGTTCGTCGGGGAAGAACCCCTGTCACCGGTAACACAAGTTTACAATGAACAGCTCGCGAAAGTTTTAACCGGACAAGTCGCTTTGACGGTCGTGCCGCGCTTGCAATATCATGGTCAGCCAGTGAGTGCGACGGCAGTCCGGGCGGCGATAGCGGTGAATGAATGGTCGACTGTTGACCAGCTAGTTCCGCCGACAACGCGTCAATTTTTGAAGGGAAGTTAACCATATGACAACGAATCAAACCGTCACGGTCGGTACGATGGAATCAAGCGATATTATGATTACCCTCAAACCGAATGCTAGTGGCATTAAAATCGATTTAGAAAGTAACGTCAAAAAACAATTCGGGGCGCACATTACCGCGCTGATCACCGAAGTTTTACAAAAGCTCGATATTCAAAATATTGCCGTTGAAGCGGTCGATAAAGGCGCCTTGGATTGCACGATTAAAGCGCGCACGATTGCGGCGGCTTATCGGCTACAAGGTAAGACGGATTACGATTGGGAGGCGTTGAACTCATGGAACGATTAAGAAGAACAATGATGTTTGTCCCCGGCGCTAACCCAGCCATGTTACGCGATGCCGTCTTATACGGTGCCGACTCAGTGATGTTTGACTTGGAAGATGCCGTTTCATTGAAAGAAAAAGATACGGCCCGCGTCCTCGTGTATTCCGCCTTGAAGACCTTTGATTATAGCAGTGTTGAAACGGTCGTCCGCGTCAACGCCTTGGATGCCGGTGGCGACCAAGATATTGAAGCCATGGTTTTAGGTGGCATCAACGTGATTCGGTTACCGAAGACGGAAACCGCGCAAGATATTGTCGATGTCGATGCGGTGATTACTAAAGTCGAAAAGAAATACGGTATTCCGGTCGGTACGACTAACATGATGGCCGCGATCGAATCAGCCGAAGGGGTCTTGAATGCGCGCGATATCGCTAAAGCTTCCCCGCGGATGATTGGGATTGCGCTCGGTGCTGAAGATTACGTTACGAGTCAAAAGACGCGGCGCTACCCAGATGGCGCCGAACTCTCCTTTGCCCGTAACTACATCTTGCATTCCGCCCGCGCTGCTGGGATTGCAGCGATTGATACGGTGTATTCGGATGTGGATAACGAAGAAGGCTTACGCCATGAAACGGAATTGATCAAACAACTCGGTTTTGACGGTAAGTCGGTCATTAATCCGCGTCAAATTCCCGTCATCAACGGGATTTACGCCCCGACGGCTAAAGAAGTTCAAAAAGCTCAAGAAGTGATGGCCGGAATTCGCGAAGCCGAAGCCAAAGGTTCCGGGGTCATTGCCGTGAACGGTCAAATGGTTGATAAACCAATCGTTGAACGGGCTGAACGGGTCTTAGCGTTAGCCAAGGCCACGAATATGGAGGTGGACTGAGATGGTTGAAAATAAATTAAAACGCGATATTCCAGCCGTTTACGCTGACAAGTATGGCGTCTATGATGGCGAGTTCGCCCAGGTGGCGCCTTATCAAGCGGCCACTAAACGCGTTAAACCGATTAAACCAAACGACACGAAGTTATTAGCGAGCATTCATGACGCCATCGTCAAGACGGGCTTAAAAGATGGCATGACGATTTCGTTCCATCACCATTTCCGTGAAGGCGACTTTGTCATGAACATGGTCTTAGCTGAAATCGCTAAGATGGGCATCAAAGACTTGTCGATTGCGCCGAGTTCAATTGCTAATGTCCATGAACCGTTGATTGACCACATTAAAAATGGCGTCGTGACTAATATCACGTCGAGTGGGCTCCGTGATAAAGTCGGGGCCGCAATTTCTAGCGGTATCATGAAAAATCCAGTTGTCATTCGCTCACACGGTGGCCGCGCGCGCGCAATTGCCAGTGGCGATATTCATATCGACGTGGCCTTCTTAGGGGCGCCGAGTGCCGACGAATACGGTAATATCAACGGGACGAAAGGCAAAGCCACTTGTGGTTCCTTAGGTTATGCGATGGTTGACGCGAAGTATGCCGACCAAGTTGTCGCCATTACCGATACGTTAGTGCCTTATCCCAACACCCCCATCAGTATTCCGCAAACGGATGTCGATTACGTCGTGCAAGTTGACGCGATTGGCGACCCCGATGGGATTGCCAAAGGGGCGACCCGTTTTACCAAGAATCCGAAAGAATTATTAATTGCCGAATATGCAGCGAAAGTCATCACCGCGTCCGACTATTTCAAACCCGGCTTCTCGTTCCAAACGGGTAGTGGTGGCGCAGCCTTAGCAGTTAGTCGTTTCTTGCGTCAAACAATGGTTGACCAAGATGTTAAAGCGAGCTTTGCCCTCGGCGGAATTACGAACGCAATGGTTGAAATGCAACAAGCTGGGTTAGTGGATAAGTTGATCGATGTGCAAGATTTCGACCATCCTTCCGCCGTTTCCTTAGCTGAAAATGCCGACCATTATGAAATTGATGCTAATATGTATGCTTCGCCATTGAGTAAAGGTGCTGTCATTAATAAGTTAGACGTGGCAATTTTATCGGCCTTAGAAGTTGATACGGACTTCAACGTCAACGTGATTACCGGCTCGGACGGCGTCTTACGGGGCGCTTCGGGTGGGCATTCCGACACGAGTGCCGCTTGCAAGATGAGCATGGTGATTGCCCCGGTTGTCCGCGGCCGCATCCCAACTATCGTGGATAGTGTAACGACCGTGGTTACGCCAGGGTCTAGTGTGGATGTTGTCGTAACCGAATTAGGGATTGCGATTAATCCGGCCCGGCCAGACTTAATTGCAATGTTTAAAGACTTAAAAGTCCCACAACTCACGATTGACGCCTTAAAAGACAAAGCCTATGCCATTACCGGCGTGCCCGAAAAGATTGAATACGGCGACCAAACCGTCGCGTTGATTGAATATCGCGATGGTAGCTTAATCGATGTGGTCAAAAATGTCTGAGACGTTTAAAAATTTGACGGGCCCAGCGATTACCTTGCCACAAATGTTAGCGACCCGCGATTGGCGGGCGGCCCAACAACGGCAATTGTTGACGGAGCATCCGATGACGTCCCTGATTTGGGCGTCAGTCCGAATTCCGGGCCCCATCAAGACTGGGCCGCAACTAATTGCTGGTTACCAAGCAATGCAACAACACTTGTTAGCGCAATTAGGTGACCGGGTGGTGGCGCAAGCGAGTTTTGACCGGCCGACCGGTTATGAATTTTACATTGTGGCCAAAGTCGATGCGCTCGAAGTTAAACAAGCTTTAATGCAATTAGAACAATCAACGGCGTTTAGCCAATTGGCGGACTTAGATGTCTTAACGCTCGTCCACGACCAACTGCACCAAGTGAGTCGCGCCGGCTTAGCGTTACCGGTCCGACCGTGCTTGATTTGTGGTGGCGATGCCAAGGCGTGTAGCCGATCACGGCGTCACGGGTTAGCCGAAGTCCAACATGCCGTTGATACGATTATTACCGAAGGGTGGCGAGCAGGATGAATAGACCAATAGTTGATATTACCGAAACCGCATTACGTGATGGCCAACAGAGTTTGATTGCCACCCGGATGCCCATCAGTGATATGTTACCGATTCTCGATAAGATGGACCAAGCGGGTTACCACGCCTTAGAAGTCTGGGGCGGGGCCACCTTTGATTCATGTATTCGGTACTTGAATGAAGATCCGTGGGAACGACTGCGCGAGATTCGCAAACACGTCAAAAATACGAAACTCCAAATGTTATTGCGGGGCCAAAATATTTTAGGCTATAAAAATTATGCCGATGACGTGGTGGAAACTTTTGTGCAAAAGTCGTTGGAAAACGGCATCGACATCATTCGGATGTTCGACGCATTAAACGATACCCGTAACTTAGAAACGGCGTTAGCCGCCACTAAGAAATACGGGGGTCACGCGCAAATGACCATTTCGTATACGACCAGTGATTTCCATACGATTCCGTATTACGTCAAATTAGCGCAAGACATGGCTGCGATGGGCGCCGATTCCATCTGTATCAAAGATATGGCCGGAATTTTGACGCCGCAACGTGCTTACGATTTAGTGAGTGAACTGAAGGCCAGCATCTTTATTCCCATTGAAGTGCATACGCATGCAACGTCTGGGATTGCCGATATGACGTACCTCAAAGCCATTGAAGCCGGTGCTGATATTATTGACACGGCCAGTTCCCCATTTGCGGGTGGGACGAGTCAATCGGCGACGGAATCAATGTTAGTCGCGTTAAACGACTTAGGGTATGAAGTGCCAGTTGATCCGACCTTAGCTGCCGAGATTGCTGAATACTTTGCCCCGATTCGTGACCGGTTCCGCAACGAGGGCGGCTTGAATCCTAAAGTGATGGATGTGCAGCCCAAATCATTGCGGTATCAAGTGCCCGGGGGGATGTTGTCGAACTTGCTGGCGCAATTAAAAGACGCTGGCCAAGAAGATTTGTATGAACAAGTCTTAGACGAAGTGCCCCGCGTGCGGGCTGACTTGGGCTTCCCACCACTTGTGACGCCGTTGTCACAAATGGTTGGGACCCAAGCGTTGATGAACGTGATGAGTGGCGAACGTTACAAACTCGTGCCGAACGAAATCAAAGATTACGTCCGCGGGTTATACGGGCGGCCACCAGTTGCGATTGCCCCGGCAATGATCAAACAAATCATTGGCGATGAACAACCGATTACGACGCGGCCGGCCGATGATATTGCGCCGCAATTGCCAGGCTTTGAAGCTGAAATTGGGGATTACGCGCATAGTATGGAAGATATTTTGATTTATGGCTTATTCCCAGATCAAGGCCGCGATTTCTTAGGGCGGCGTGAAGATAAGTTCTACGATGTCCCCGTGCAAAATATTCAATTGAGTTTTGCACCTGAAAATTAAAGTTAGCCAAACAGCCTGAAGTCGGAAATGACTTGAGGTTATTTTGGCCTTGAGGTTTGAAGACTTTTCGGTAGCGCTTACCTCTTCTGCTATAATGAGTTGCGAAGGTAATAAGAGGAGGGAACATGATGGATGCTGTCGTCCAAGCAGTTGCGAAAAATTTAGATTTATCTCGAAACCAACCGTTAAAGGATTTGGTATTTGAAGCGTTTCGGAAGACGATTATTTTGGGGGATATTCCAGCGGGAACGCGAATTAATGAAAAGAAGTTTGCTGAAGAACTCAATGTCAGTCGGACACCGATTCGGTATGCCATGCGCCGTTTAGCGGAAGAAGATTTAGTCGAGAGTGCACCGGGGATGAGCACCTTAGTCAAAGGGATTACGATTAAAGACGCCTATGAAATTTTCGATATTCGCAAGGAACTCGATGCGTTAGCGACGCGCAAGGCGATGGCTAAAATGACGGAAGATGATTTCGTCACGCTACGTAAGTTACTTGAACAAACCGAGCGTGAAATCGACCAAGTGCCCGACACGACCGTGGTCAGCTATTTTACTGACTTTAATCAATTTATTTATAACCACTGCGACATGCCGCATTTAGTGAGCATTGTCTTTAAACTCCAAGCCTACTTGGTTTATTTCCGTGATATTTCCATCATGTCGCGTGAACGGCGCGTCTTGGCGTTGCAAGAACATTGGCGCATCTATCAAGCGATGGTCAATCACGATGAAGTCCAAATTAATTTAATTATTCGCGAACATTTAGGTCAGTCACTGCAGTTCATTATTAAAGAGATGAGGGAACATAACCTTGATTAAAACGACCACCACGACGCCGACGTTAACGACGATCAGCCGCTTGGCCCAGCAATCTTTATTAGTGGAAGTCTCCTTAGCCCCCAAGCCCGGGCTCGTTGACCCGTTTTCGGCGGGCGCCCATCATGACATGGATTATGATTTATTTTTGACTAGCATTCAAGCTTGGTCACCGTATTTGAAATTATATTTAAAATTGGGTGTGGCTAGTACCGATTTAACGAAGTTATTTGATAGCTTGCGCCGCGCGGGGGCCCAGGCGGAACGAATGATGTTAACGGCCACCGACCACGTGAATACGCATAAAGGCGCCAACTTCTCCTACGCCGTGTTACTCGGCGCGTTAGGGTGGTGCTTGCAAACGACCTCGTTAGCGGATTTAGCTACGCAAGATTTTGCGCCCGTTTTTGCAGCGGTCCAAACGATGACGGCCGGTATCACGGCAGCCGATTTTAAAGATGTGAGCACTAAAACTAATTTATCTTATGGCGAACAACTCTACGTGGACTTTGGTGTCACCGGCATTCGCGGTGAAGCCGAAGCGGGTTACCCGGCGTTACAAGCACTGGCCTTGCCATGGCTGCGTGCACACGGCGAGCTACCGGCAACGCGACGTTATTTAGAACTGATGCTCTACTTGATTGCCGAATTAGAAGATGTGAATATCTTACATCGCGGTGGCCTGACCGCCTTAACGCAAGTCCAAGCCTACGCCAAAGACCTGCGCGCGCAAACGTGGCCAGATATGGCGACGTTGGTGCGGGCGTTGCAAGCCTTTGACGCGCAAATGATCAGTTGGCATTTGAGTCCTGGCGGTACGGCGGATCTATTGGCGCTCGCAATCTTTTTTGATCAATTAGCGACTTCGCCGTTGACGGCCGTTTGATAACCGCCCAAAAAGTTGCCGACAATCATACCAAAAATAGCGTAGTAGTATTGAGGCAGGCATGAAGTTTTATATAGAAGGTGTTTAGACGTTGAATATATATGTTGGTGACTGGATATTTTTAAGTGTCATTGCTATTTTTGTCAT
The DNA here is from genome assembly GCF_000498955.2 of Lactiplantibacillus fabifermentans DSM 21115. Classification (GTDB taxonomy): domain Bacteria; phylum Bacillota; class Bacilli; order Lactobacillales; family Lactobacillaceae; genus Lactiplantibacillus; species Lactiplantibacillus fabifermentans. The sequence continues at coordinate 18,275 of NZ_AYGX02000004.1, forward strand.
CGCTGTCGGTAGCTTGGTTTGGTTGCTTATCCATAAAAGTAAAAACAAGTGATAAAGATAGTGGCGATTCAAAAGAGCCCGACCGTAGCGCATTAACGCTTCCGGTCGAGCTCTTTTTTGTTTGATTATTAGTTTAGTGTTGCAAAATTACCCAATGGCTTCAACGGTTTCTAAGAACCATTCGTTGAAGGCGCGGGCATCAATATCGACACAGACGGTCGCATTAGTTTTACCGTCATGGTAAGCACCACGAATATCGCCGACCGTTTCGCCGTTGGCTGGACCGTCAGTTTGGACGTCAATCCACATCTTTTCGGTCGTAAAGGCTTCGGGGTGTAAGAGGTAGAACAACGTGTTGACGTCGTGCATCGGAATCCCAGTCTGATCACCGTCGCCATAATGGTTGAACAAGGCGTGTAACATTTCACCGGTTCGGCCAATGGTTGGCAATTTTTGCATCGTTGCCGGAGTCAGTAAGGCTTTCATGGTCACGTCTAAGCCGACCATCGTAATCGGCACGCCGGATTGGTACATGATTTCCGCGGCATGGGGGTCGGTGAAGACGTTGAATTCCGCGGCACTCGTCATGTTACCTTTGCCGAGCGCGCCACCCATGGCCACGATTTCTTTGATGTGTGGTAAGACTTCAGGGTAAGTCTTAAATAAGAGGGCGATGTTCGTATAAGCCCCCGTTGGCACTAACGTAATCGGTTCTTCGGCAGCCATGATGCGGTCGCGTAAAGCTTCAACCGCCGTTTCGGGTAGTGGGTCAGCTAAGTCTGTTGGAAAATCATAGCCGGGCATCCCGGAAACGCCGTGGATGCGGACCGCATCTTCAAACGGTTTGAGCAATGGTTGGGGCGCCCCTTCAGCAACAGGCACGTCACTGTTGAAGAAACGGGTTAATTTCAACGCGTTGATCGTCGTTTTGTCGACCGTCACGTTACCGGCCACCGTGGTAATTAATTGTAAATCGAAGTCGGGATGGTTGATGGCAATCGTGATTGCGGCGGCGTCATCAATCCCGGGGTCAGAATCTAAAATAATTTTTGTTGGCATAATTTTCCCTCCATTGTTAAGCTAGTCGTACGAAATTTCTTAGTTCTATTTTAGCATACTGACCGCTATGAATCCGATTGCATTTGGCGGTCAAATGACGTAGCATGACATTAAGATTAACAATTGATGGAGGCAACAAACATGAGTGAACCACGCGTGATCTTAATTACGGGCGCGTCGTCTGGGATTGGTAAGGCGACGGCTTTAAAGTTACAAGCTCAAGGAAATATTGTGTACGGGGCAGCTCGCCGGATTGAAAAAATGACCGACCTGGCCGCCGCGGGGGTCCACGTTTTAAAATTAGACGTGACCGATGAAGCCACGTTAGTTGCGGCCGTCAAAACGATTGAAGTTGAACAAGGCCGGCTCGATGTCTTAATCAACAACGCCGGTTACGGTTCGTATGGCGCTTTAGAAGATGTTCCGTTAGCCGAAGGGGAATATCAATTCAAAGTCAACGTCTTTGGCGTCATGCGCTTGACGCAACTCGTATTACCCATCATGCGGGCTCAACAACGCGGCCGCATCATCAACGTGGCGTCGATTGGTGGCAAAATCTATCAACCACTCAGCGCCTGGTATATGGGCACTAAGCACGCCATTGAAGGTATGAGCGATGCGTTACGGATGGAAGTCGCCCCATTTGGAATTGACGTTGCCATCATCGAACCCGGTGGGATTAAGACCGAATGGGCCGGCATCGCCGAACAGAGGTTGCTCGATGTTTCTGGTGACGGCGCCTATGCGGAACAAGCCGTCAAGATTGGCGCAATGTTGTCGTTATTCGACCAGTTTGCCTCCAACCCGGGCGTCATTGCGAAGTTGATGGTGCGCGCGGTCAACGACGTGAAGCCGAAGACGCGTTACCACGCTGGCATGGGTGCGGGCGTTTCTTTGACGGCCCGCAAATGGTTGTCCGACCGCCAATTCGACGGTTTGATGAATCAGACGGTTAATGGCGCTGCTAAATTAGCCCGCTTAACTCGGCGCAATCAACGCCGCGCGGGTCGCCGGCATTACCAACGTAAAGCTGGGACTAATAACTGAGTTAATTAGTGTTCGTATGCCGTTGTGGGTCAGCGGTAATTCCAGCTGCCGTGGCGACCGGTCCGAGCCAAAGAGCGGTCTCGAACCTCACTTTGAAGCTTGGTCAAGCCCGCCAATCTCCAAAGATGTCGGTGGCGTAAGCTCGGCTAAAAGCATGCCGAACTAACGTCACTTTCACGGCGACTTCCATTACCGCTGTCCCACAACTAAATTGAACTTTGTCTGAAAATGGTCTCGCTACGAATTTGATATGGTCAATTCGTATTGGGACCATTTTATATTATTCGGCTGTTTTCGATGGCAAGTTGGGTAGGATGAAAGCGTTAATGGGACTAGTCGGATGCTTAGTTGCCATAACTAATACTGAAAAAATACGACAATATAATGATTTCAGTAGCTTGTTGTTGGACGAAGTAAGTGATGATAACCATTCGAAAATAGATTGATTTAATCCCGATTTTGAAAGGAAGCAACCTCATGATTACAACAGAACGTTTAATTTTGCGTCACTTTGAACCAACCGCGACGGACTATCAAGCGCTATATGACATGATGGCGGATGCAACGGTCAACCGCTTTTTGCCATGGTGGCCGTGGACGGATTTGCAACAGGCCCAAAGTTATTATCAAGATGAGTTACAACCGACCTATGCTTCGGCCCACGGGCAGTTTTGGGCGGTGTGTTTGAAGACCGATAATCGACCGATTGGTTATGTTGATGTGAGCGCTGATGCTAGCTATGATTTTGGCTATGGCTTGGCGCAAGCCTACTGGAATCAGGGATTGATTACGGAAGCTAGCCAAGCAGCCCTGACTTGGTTGCAGCAGCATGATTACCCGTATGTGACGGCAACGCATGACGTTAATAACGGCGCCAGTGGGCAAGTGATGCGAAAACTGGGGATGCATTATCAATATTCGTATCGTGAACAGTGGCAGCCGAAAGATAAGTTAGTCACATTTCGGTTATACCAACTAGATTTAGACGGACAGGTACGACCGCGCTATGCGAAATATTGGGAACGCTACGCTGACCACTTTGTTGAAGAAATTTGACGGTCATAATCGTCGCGAGTCCGCAGATAAGTTCGTTATACTGAAGGTGTCCTACAAGTCACTTCATAAAAAGGGGTATTGAATGCACAAAACAATGCGCAACATCAATGTTTTGGCTCAACGCTGGGGAATGCAAGTACGACATCGATTATGGTTATGGACGGCGGCATTGAAAGTTTTGCCACCGTAACAAACAAGAGTGGTCCACCAGACGGGTAGTTTGTGAGCATTAACGTGACTCTGGCCATTATGCCTGGGCTTTGGGCATGATGGCCAGAGTCGGGTTAAGCGGAGCAAACTGTCTGGTGGACCACGTTTCGGCAACAAAACAAGAGAGCGCGTAACAAACTGCCTTTCACGCAAGTTTCAACAATAAAAATAAGCCAACAAAAAAGTCACCTGATGAAAGAACATTCATCAAGTGACTTTTTCAGTATGCGGCATTTAAAGCGGGCAAATTTCAAACGCAAAATCAATCGCGCCAGTCGCATCAATATGATAGTTCGAATCAACATCGGTGCCCCAACTATCAATGCCACCGACTCCACGCACCGCACCGTAAATCGTTAAAACAGTGCGATGTCGCGGCGGTAGTTCGTTTTGATGAGTGGCACTTTCGAGTTCTAGCGCCGTATATGGTAAGCAACTGAAGGCAAATGGTTGGTCGACTTGGTCAAACTTCAACGCAAACGGCGTGCCTTGCGGTTGGTTCGGATTCAAGGTGGTGTTGCGTGTCACTGTTACGGACTGACTTTGAATGTGCATCCCGCATTCTTGAGGGACCAAATACGGTGTCACTGGTAGCCCGGTGATTGCATACGTGCCGGGCTTGGCACCCGCACAGCGGTCCGGATAAGTTTCACCAGCCAGACCGGTATACGTAAACCCTGTTGCGGCCGTTGGCATGACGAAACGTAATCCTAACGCTGGTAAACTTGGCAAACCGGACTGCCCTTGATAGTGAACGCCGACCGTGATGACACCGGTGGCTGCGACCGTGTATTGAATATCGACGGTGGCAACTGGCGTGGTCGGCGTGCGGTACGTATAAGTTACGGTCGCGGTGTCGGCGGATTCTTGATTGGAAAACTGGTCGTTACGCGGCGCGGTCGGTACGGCGTCAAAGGGGTGATCGTCAACGCTAACGGCTACATGGTCGCAAGTCGCGAATTGGTCGGCTCCGAGCCACATGGCGGCTTTGGTACTAAAGCCACTGCCGCGGTCATTATCGGTAGTGGCGCGCCAAAACGCCGGCTTAGGGGCGCGGTATAGCCATTCGTGGCCGTGGGCTTTGAGCGCGGTGGGACCACCATGCACGTAACTGAATAAATAATCGAAGTCGGGTCCGTGGAGTCCAAGACCGCTGTCGCCGTAAACGACATGTAGACGTTGCTTAGTGAGATTGGCCATAATAATAGTTCACCTCCTGTAAAGCGGGTTTGGGCGTGCGGTCCGCAAATAACAGCCCGTTGCCGGAAAATTCATAATCGGTCGTGCGGTCGTCAAAATCGCCGCCGTAGCGTAACATCGCTTGGCCGGTGACGGGGTCGTTAATCAAGAGGGCTTGGTCAATAAAGTCCCAAATGAAGCCACCTTGATATTGCGGATAACGGTCGATTAAATCGCGATAAGCTGCCATGCCCCCGAGTGAGTTCCCCATGTCATGCATATATTCACAATCTAAAAATGGTTTCGGTGGGTCGTTTTTTAAATAAGCTTCAATGGCGGCCGGTTGTTCATACATCCGGCTCTCAACATCGGAAATTTTTTCTTTTAGGGCCGGGACATGAAAGACGCCTTCATAATGCACTAACCGTAAAGCATCATGGCGTTTAAAGTAAGCTTGCATCGCTACAATATCGGCCCCGGCATACGATTCGTTACCGAGCGACCAAAAGATGATGCTGGCGTGGTTTTTAAACGTTTGATAGTTGGACCGCGCGCGGTCCACGACGGCGGCTAACCAGTGCGGATTGTCACCCGGAACGTTAAAGGTCGGTTGCTCGGCGTCGATTTGCCAGGAGCCGTGCGATTCTAAGTTCGTTTCCGCCATCAAATAAATGCCGGCTTGGTCGCATAAGTAATACCACGGAATTTGGTCGGGATAATGGCAAGTGCGGTCGGCATTGATGTGATTAGCTTGCATGGTCGCAATATCGGCTTGCATGTCGGCGGTCGTAATGACGCGGCCGGTGTGGGCGTTCCATTCGTGGCGATTGACGCCATTAATAATCAGGCGCTGATTGTTAACTTCAATGACGTGGTCTGACGTAATCGTGATGCGCCGGAAGCCGAATTGGTAAGGAACGATTTCCAACGTTTCACCGGCGGCATTCAAGACGGTTAGTTGGACCGTATATAAATTAGGTTGTTCAGGTGACCACAACGTTGGTTGGCTGACCGTGATGGGTTGAAAGGCCATTTTACGTTGGGTAACTTGCGTTTGCGTCGTGATTAAGGTGCCGGCTTGGTCGAAGACGGCTAATTTCAATTGGCCATCGCTTAAATCAGGACCACTGAGCCGCGTTTTAACGTGCAGTTCGCCAGTCGTTAAGTCGGCGTTGACGGTTGGCTTTAAGTCCAAGTCGTCGATATGAATGGCCGGTTTCGCCAACAAGTTAACGTCGCGGAAAATCCCAGAAAAGCGGAACATATCTTGATCTTCAATATAGGCGGCCGTACTGTAGCGATAAACTTGCACGGCTAAGTAGTTCTCACCAGCCACTAAAGTATCGGTCAAATCGAATTCGCTAGGTGTAAAGCTATCTTCGGCATAACCGATAAAGTGGCCGTTTAACCAGACATAAAAGGCAGTTTGGACGCCTTGGAACTGAATACTGACCCGCTGGTGGTCAAAGCTAGTTGGTAAAGTGAATTTTTTGACGTATGACCCGACTGTATTATCGGGGGCGTCACTGAAAATACCGGGCGTGATTTCATCATGAATCGTATATGGTGGGCGGCGATATTGGGCACCGTCCCACGCGCCGTTTAAGGAATACTGATAACGACTAGTGGCAGTCGCCATTTCATCGGCATCGTGGTAATAGTAATGGTCACTGTGAGCAGGTAATTGATTGATCCGGAACACTTCCGGATCATCTAACCAGGCGAGGTTGGCTGGCATTGGCAGACGCTCCTTTCAAAAAACACAAACGCTTACATGATGATAATAAGCGATTGTTTTCGGTTTGTATAGGGATGGCGGTACAGGGAACGCTGCCAGCTAAAATGGCGTGAAAACGCGTGCTTTCAAGGCGGCAGTCGCGTTTTTAGTGAACTTTTTAACAAGAATGAAGCCCGCGGTTGAGCCAAAGCGGTACAGGTGTCGGCTTTGTAAACGAGTATCTGAATGGCCGGAAATGAATACGCTTTCTGAAAGAGCGTGCTATTCTGACGTTGCTAGCAAAAGTTTTTAATGAACGATAGTCAGACATCAATCTTAGGGAGGTACAAGCAATGGATGCAACGACAATGAGCATCATGGCACCAGTTAATGGCCAAGCCGTGCCGTTGACCGCGGTCCCCGATGAAGTTTTTTCCAAAGGGGTCATGGGTCAAGGGTTCGGCATTGAGCCGACTGACGGCACGTTAGTCAGTCCAGTGACGGGGAAAATCGTCTTAATCGCTGAAACGAAACACGCTATTGGTTTTGAATTAACAAATGGGGTCCAGCTACTCTTACACTTAGGGGTCGACACGGTGGAATTAAAGGGTGCGCCGTTTGACTTCGATGTGACGATGGACCAAACGGTGACAGCTGGTCAAGCAATCGGGACGATGGATTTGGTTCAAATCAAGGACGCTGGTAAGGACCCAACGGCAATTTTAGTGATGACTAACAGCGCCGAAAAAGTGGCCGATTTACAATTAACGACTGGCGAAGTTACGGCTGGACAAGTGGTCGCAACCGTTGGCTTAAAGGTAGCCGATGCCGAACAACATTTGCAAAAACGGCAAGTGGCTTCCCAATTGACCGGCTACGATGCTTTAGCGGCCAACATTATTCAATATGTGGGTGGCGCGGAAAACGTCAAACACGTCATTCACTGTATCACGCGGCTGCGGTTCTATTTGAAAGATGAAGCGCAAGCTAACGACGACGAGATTCGGGATTTAGATGGCGTTTTAGATGTCGCCAAAGCCCAAGGCCAATACCAAGTCGTCATCGGTCCCGCGGTAGCGGACGTCTTTGATGCGGTGGCCAAACAGTTAGGGATTACCGATGCGACGACTGACCCGAGTGAAGAAGATCATTTACCAGATAATCGGAACTTCGGTCAAAAAATTAAAGATGGCTTCAACTTATTAATGGGCGTTATTACCGGTGCGATGGCCCCATCATCGGGATTTTATCCGCTTCCGGGGTTATCAAAGGGTTCATGGCGATTTTTACCACTTTCCATATTATTGGGGATACTAGCAATGTTTATATGATTATGAACGCCATGTCCGATGCGGTCTTTTACTTTTTACCAATCTTGATTGGGTTTAACGCCGCCAAACGACTCGGTGGGAATGCCACGTTAGCCGCGGTAATTGGGGGGATTATTGCTTATCCAACCTTACTGACGGCGGCGGGCAAAAACTTAGATATTATGTCGATTGGCTTCATCCATTTTCCATTCGTCTCTTATACGTACTCCGTCTTTCCAATGATTGTGGCCGCTTGGATGGTCGTTAAGTTGGAAAAATGGCTGAAGACATGGATGCCAAGTTATTTACAAGCGATTTTCATTCCGGCGATTATTATCGGGGTCGTTACGACGGTCACGTTATTAGTTACCGGTCCAGTAATTACTTGGTTAGCCGACGGGTTAGCCCATGGAGTTCAAACCGTTATCGGCTTTAACTCGGCAATCTTCGGTGGGTTAATTGATGGATTCTATCAGATTCTGGTTATTTTCGGGCTCCATTGGGGCTTGGTACCACTGTATGTCAACGATTTCGCGACCTTGGGGCACAGTTACTTATTTGCCATCACCGGGGTCACCATCGTTGGCCAAGGGGGTTCCGCGTTAGCCGTGGCCTTGAAATCCAAGAATCCTTCATTGAAGTCCTTAGGTTTTGCTGCTGGGATCTCCGCGTTATGTGGGGTTACTGAACCCGCGCTTTATGGGATTAACTTACGTTACAAGAAGACCTTCATCTCCGCCAACATTGGGAGTGCCGTTGGTGGGTTTATCATCGGTTTGATGCACGTTGACCGTTTTAGCATGGCCGGTTTCTTAATGGGCTTCATTAATCCTAAAGGGATTGATGGTAACTTCTACTGGGCAGCGATTGCGGGGGCCGCTTGTTTAGCAACGTCCTTCTTATTGACGTACTTCTGGGGCTTTAACGATGATATGGTGGCCCGGGCAAAACGGAAAAAAGCCGTTAACCCCGCCAAAATGGCTTTGAGCAAATAATAAAAGGAGCGTGATTAAATGACTGTCGAAGTTCAACCGGTCAACCAACTTGATTTAACTAGCCAAGTCCAAGTCGACGGGGCGCAACAACAAGGATTAGTGACATTGCCGGCTGCGGTAACGACGCCGCTTACAGCCGTAACGCTCACGATGACGGCCGGCACTGACCGACCAATGACCCTTGAACTTGGGCACGTCTTAAATCACGTGATGAGTGATGTGATTCCTGATACGACGGCGACGGTGACGACGGATACTTGGACCTTTACGTATCCGACGCCGATTGACGCGTCCCATTTAGTGGTAAATTTAACCCCCATTAGCGCCTTAGCCAAAGTTACGGTGACGGTGAGTGCCCCGGATGCGGCGGTCGATACGACGCCCATCGCGGTGTTGACCGATACAACTAGTATCGCCAATGGTCGGCCAGTCCGGTCCCCATTTAATCCCGGCCAAGCCGCGCGCTTGACGGATGGCGATGACACGACCGCCTGGGTCAGCGACCAATATCCCGCGTATGCGGACATTGATCTAGGTGTCGCGACGGCGTTAGCCACGATTGCGGTGACCCTACCAGTCGGGACCGAAATACAATTTAACTTATACGGGAGTCGCGATGGTCACCAGTTCGACCGACTCTATCGCCGGGAACGCGCGACGACGTCAACGGCTACCGTGACTTGTCCCGTCAATGGGACGTATCGCCATGTCCAGTTGCTTGTGTTAGCGAGTGATGATTCGGCGGGCGTTCAAATTCAACAAGTGCGGGTCACAGGCACGGCCCAACCTAAGGCAAAAGTGCCGACGCCACCAGCATTAGCGTTGAATACGCCAACCATTACGGCGCCGACTGCGGCTGCCGTGCAACAAGCGTTAGCGGGGATTGTGACCCGGCGAATCGGGGCGGACTATGTCGATTGGTTCGACTTTAAAGTTGCACCGGTCGCCACTAAGCAGGCCGATGCGTTTCAGATTAGTACGACGGCGGACCGAGTCGTTATTCAAGCGGCTAGCGGGGTGACCCTCGCTACCGGGTTGAATTACTACTTGAAGACTTATTGTCAGGTGAATCTCAGTCAAGCCGGCTTAGGTGATCACGTGGAAATGCCCGCCAAGCCAGTCGCTTTAGCGCAACCAATCGTGCGGCAAACGACCGCAACTTGGCGTTATGCGTACAATTACACGACGCATGCGTATACGATGGCTTTTTGGCAGGCCGAAGACTGGCAACAAGAACTCGACTGGTTGGCGCTAAACGGGGTCAACTTAGTGTTAGATCCGACTGGCCTGGAATTGGTCTGGTATCGTTTCTTAGCGAGCTTAGGGTACCAAACTGAAGCCATTGCTGACTTTTTAACGGGACCAACGTATACTGCTTGGCAATGGATGGGCAATATGCGGAGCTTTGGTGGTCCGATTGATGCCAAATGGGCGGTCCAACGGGCTAAATTAGCTCAGCACAATCAAGCCTTCATGCACGTTATGGGGATGACGCCGGTCTTACAAGCGTATGCCGGCTTAGTTCCCGATGATATTGAAACGAAGATTAAAGCTTGTCCGGTGTTACTACAAGGACAATGGTGTGGCTTCCAACGGCCCGGAATTTTGCGGACCGATAGTGATTTATTCGCCCAAGTCGCCGACCAATTTTATGCGGCCCAAGCGAGTGTTTACGGTGAAATTAGTCATTATTATGCCGTCGACCCCTTCCATGAAGGTGGCGACCGTGCGGACTTAGCGTTAGACGTGGTGGCTCAACAAGTTTTAGGTGGTCTCTTGGCGCATGATGCGCAAGGGGTCTGGGTCTTACAGTCTTGGCAAGAAAATCCGCGCGCGGACTTATTGGCCGGAATTCGTGACCAAGTTGCCGACCATGTTTTAGTGCTGGATTTATATGCCGAACGGACGCCCCACTGGTCAATCAGTGATCCGCAGCAGTATGGCGGCTTAGAGTTCGGTGGAACGCCGTGGCTATTTTGTATGTTGAACAACTTCGGTGGCCGGATGGGCTTAACTGGTCATTTGGATACGCTCCAAAGTGGCTATCAGGCGGCCCAACGACAAGCTCAGTGGTGTCGCGGAATTGGGATTACGCCAGAAGCGTCGCAAAGTAATCCGTTGTTATTCGACTTCTTCTTTGATTCGATTTGGGCCGATGCCACGGCGTTCGCGCCGATGAACATTGATGAGTGGTTGACTGCGTATGGTGAACGGCGTTATGGCATCAACCATCCCGAATGGCAACGGGCCTTAAAGATTATGACCACGACCGTCTATGCGGCGCAGTATAATCAACGCGGTCAAGGCGCGCCGGAATCTTTATTAAATGCGCGGCCGGGCCTGGATTTACCGGCGGCTTCCACTTGGGGCAATGCGATTGTCGATTACCCAACGCATCAACTCGTCTGGGCGTTGCGGTTATTACGGACGCATGCGGCCGATGCACCGTTTGCCACGACTGGTTTTCAAGTTGATTTGGTGATTTTAGCGCAACAAGTTTTATCAAACAGTGTTGCAGCCTTGTATCCACGCCTCGTTACCGCGGTCAAACAACAAGATTTAGCCGTGGTCCAAACGCTCAAGCCGCTCTGGTTTACGGCCTTGAGCTTAGCAGACCAATTGGCCGACCAAGTCCCACTATTCCGGTTAAGTACGTGGCAACACGCCGCGGCGCAAGCCAGTCAAGACTTAGATGACTTTTCCAAAGATTGCTTTGCCATTGATGCGTTAGCGATTGTCACAACGTGGGGTGGTCAACGCCAAGCCGATAGTGGCGGGCTGCATGACTATTCGAATCGCCAATGGTCGGGCTTAACTTCCGGCTTATATACGCAACGGTGGCGGCACTGGTTTGACCAAGTGACGACGGCCTTGAACACCCACACGGCCTTACCAAAAACGGACTGGTTCTCGTTAGAATGGCAGTGGGTCTTAGACCAAAGCCAATGCGTGGCGGAAGCCCAACCAACGGCATTATTACCGTTAGTTGATCAAGTCTTAGCGTTGAGTCAACAACCATTGGCCCAGCCGGCATTGCCCACGCCCACTAAGCCGATTAAGTTAATGGCCGTTGACATGGATGGCACCTTTTTAGATGACCACAAGGCCTTTAACCACACCCGTTTCCAGCACTTGCTCACGCAAATGCGGGCCCACAATCAACACTTTGTCGTCGCTAGTGGCAATCAGTATCAACATCTCTTAGATGTGTTCAAAGACTTTGAACCGATTGCGTATATCGCGGAAAATGGCGGTTTAGTCAAAATCGGGGATGAAGTAATCTGGCAACAAACGATTCCGCGGGACTTGGCGCAGGCCGTCACGACGGCGCTTCAGCAACAACCGGTGTTTGAAGACGGCTTAGTGGTCTTATCCGGCGCCAAGGATGCGTATGTCGATGCCCGGGTCAGTCCGGCATTGTTGACGGAAGCGCGTAAATACTATCGCCACATTCAATTAGTGACGGACATGACGGCCGTTGATGATGACTTCTATAAGATTGCCTTAGCCTGGCCGGGTCAACCGGTTGTCGAACAGCTGACCTTCTTACAACGTGAATTCCCTAGTCTCGCAAGTGTTTCGAGTGGTTTTGAAGGGATTGATATTATTCCCAAGGGCATCAGTAAGGCGGTTGGCATTAAAAAGCTAGCTGAACGCTGGGGCCTGTCACCAGCTGAAATGGCAGTGTTTGGGGATAATAATAATGATATTGAAATGCTGCAAGCGGTCCAATATAGCTTTGCCATGTGCAACGGCAATATCGACGCGCAATTAGCGGCCCGGTATTTGACGCCGGCAGATAATAATCATGAAGGGGTCTTAGATGTGATGGCCCACTTGATTTGATGAAGTCAATTATTCAGCGGCCGATTACCGTAACTAGCAATTGGCCGTTCACATAGCAGTAACTTTTTAGCCCAGATGTGTTAATTGTCGAATGTCGGGTTTAATAAAGTCACATAAGCAAAAAGTAGTGTCCCATTGCCTATCAGGTGGCGGGACACTACTTTTTGCGCTGTTGTTGGGAGTGATAATGTAATTTATACTACCTTCTAAGTTAGCGTAGTAAGTTAAGGCATAATACCGTGAATGGTGAAAAGATGGGGACCGATAAGCAGACATATCCAAGTATGTGGATAGAAACTGTTCGAAACGTCGGTGATTATAAGAGAATATTAATTTTCTTATTGAAATCCAAAAGCGGCCATGTTAAGTTACAATGGTAAGTTAGTTTCACTGCTTAACTATTGTAGCTTTATTAAATAAAGGAGCTAAACATGGAAACTAGGGGTTCAAACAAGGACGTCTATACGTCGCTACATATAACTATGGTGACAGTGCTGATGGCTGCCATCTCTTTTTGCGTACCCTTAAACAGAACAGTCGCATATGCCGGTGTAGCCGTACTACTGGGCCATCGGAAAACTTTGCCGATGGTCAACTAAGTGATCAGCAAACAGAACGGTAAGGTGCTTCAAAATGTTATGACTAGTACTGGAAAGCGTGCAATCATTACACGCTGATAACGGTTCACAAACTGTGTCATCAAAGACGTAAAAAAATACGGATAGTATTATGGCTACTTATGGCAGCTGGATACTTTTCGAGATGGGTAATTACCGCTAAAGCCAACTGCACCAACATTAATAATCATCATAGGCAGTTAATGTTTCGGAGGACCTTTTGTATCGTGAGTACTATTGTGCATGAGAATTTAGAATGCTGAGCGTAAAAAGTGTTTTACGGAAAGAGATAGACTGATATTTTATTAGAACGAAAGGAATTAAAATAATGTTACGTTTAGATATGAACAAGACCTTTTTTGCCATGTCGCAATTTTATGAGTCTTACTATCAAGCTTCTGGAGATGATAGTTTGGGTTCACTCTTAGGTGGCGTGGCCGTATATCGTAATGATGGGGTCGATGAATTGTTTGATCAAGGGTATGCGGATGACTGGAAAAAAATTTATTATTCGTTAGGTTCCCAAGATCATACTGCATTTGAAGGATTTCAAGCATTTAACCAATTTAATAATGAGTATCTACCTGATATAGATGGCTATACTGAGTTAGCAAGAAACCTAGTCTATGCTACTAGAATAATTTGTGAGATGCCCCAAAGTGAACGAGAGGCTCATCCCGTTTGGCAACAATGGGTTGCGTCTTTTGAATGGATTGGTAATCCCAATGTCATTAAAGTCGAAGAGTCACTATTTCTTGACGATGCTCGACCGGCTGAAAATCTAGTAGGTTTTCCTGATGCTAAGGTATTGCCGCCAGATCGCCCGATTATGGACAATGGTGGTGGGAAAAAGACAATTGGCGAAATGCAAACTTATTTCATAATGATGGACTTTTTGAAGACTTATTATGCAATTGCTCCGAATAATCGTGATTTAGAAAAGGTCATTGGCGAGTTTACTTTAGAACGAAAAACACTAGACCAAAAAGATTTATGGTCTAGCTGGAAAGATTATTTTGATGATATATCGAAAAAAACAAAAACAGTCAGTTCGTTTCAAGCATTGGCGGTTATGAGTCAATTTATGCAGGTCGAGATACCAGATAATGCATTGCATGCGGATTTTAGTCGAAAGTTGACCCGTGACATTTGGCGAACTACTTTTATGCCGGAAAAGGAATATGAGCAAACCGAAGTTTGGAAAAATTGGATGGTTTCAGTGAACCGAATATTAACCGAATGATTTTGATGAATTAACTTCACTCGCCCTTTCTTGCGAGTAGAAATAGCATTTGAACGGAGGAAGAGCTGGAAATGTTGCGTTTGGATATTGATAAAACTTTTTTCGCAATGGCCCAATTTTATTATTCGTATTTTCAAGCTGCGGGGGATGATAGTTTAGGGTCACTGATAGGCGGTATAGCGATATATCGTAATGATGATATTGGTGAATTGTTTAACCAGGGGTACGCGGATGATTGGAGAAAGATTTATTATTCGTTAGGCTCTGAAGATCATACAGTGTTTGAGGGATTCCAAGCAGTTAATCAATTTACGAATGAATATTTACCTGATGTGGATATTTTTACTGATTTAGCCAGAAACTTAGTTTACGCTACCAGAATAATTTGTGAGATGTCGGCAAGTGAGCGAGAAACTCATCCTGTTTGGCAGCAGTGGGTTACATCTTGCGAGTGGGTTAGTAATCCGGAAGTTTTTAAAATTGAAGCCGTCGAACTATTTGATGATGATGTTCAAGCTGAAGTATTACCGCCAGCTCGCCCGATTATGGACGATGGTGGTGGGAAAAAGACAATTGACGAAATGCAAACTTATTTCATAATGATGGACTTTTTGAAGACTTACTACGCAATTGCTCCGGATAATCGTGATTTAGAAAAGGTCATTGGCGAGTTTATTTTAGAACGAAAAACACAAAACCAAAAGAATTTATGGTATAGCTGGAAAGATTATTTTGATGATGTATCGAAAAGGTAGATTGCAAATTTAATCCGAATTTTTGGACAAATTGTTCAGCATAACCT